>CAINDQ010000066.1 GCA_903847465.1 uncultured Candidatus Peregrinibacteria bacterium | reverse complement strand
TTGATCCAGTTGTTAGAAAATTAAAAAAATCCTTAGCGGAAATGTTAGAAATAAAAACACCTCGGATTGGGATTACTGCCACCACCGGCGAAAACGCCACAATTTTTGGCGAGGGCTTAGGCCTGCAATGTTTCGCCATCGTCTCTTTGATAAAAGACAAAGCATGAAGATAAAAGCTTTTGCAAAAATAAATCTTTGTTTGGATGTTCTAGGGAAAGATTCGACAGGTTTCCACAAAATCCAAACTGTTTTTCATGAAGTCGATAATCTTTTTGACGAAATAGAAATCGTTAAAGAAAAGACAAAAGATATTCTCCCCTCTTTTGTCCCGCCAAAAGTTCAAGCCGTCGTCATGCCACAAAAATCAGACGACATAATTTTTAAAGCGCTGATGTTGATGAAAAAAACTTTCAAGATCAAGAAGTTTGTAAAAATAACGGTAAAGAAAAACATTCCATTCGCCTCAGGCTTAGGGGGTGGATCTTCTGATGCTGCTGCGGTTTTGAAAGGGCTGAATAAATTGTGGAATTTAAAATTGTCAAAAGAACGCCTAGCAAAACTTGGCGCAAAACTTGGAATGGACGTACCTTTTTTTATTTATGGTGGTACGGCAATCGGCAAGCATTACGGCGAAAAAATCACGCCACTTCCAAAAATTAAAAACCTAAAATTCAAAATCTATCCACAAAAAACACCGCCCCTAAAGCAAAAAACAGAGAAAGCCTACAAATCCCTAAATCTAAAAAACTGCGGCAAAAATCTCACGCAAACAAAACTTCTCATCAAAGGAATCAAAACAAAAAACAAAAACCTCATCCTTGAAAACCTCCACAACGACTTCGAAACCATTCTAAAAAAACCTCTCGCCAAAACCCATCACCTCACAGGCGCCGGTCTAACCACTTTCGTAGCAAAATAAATCCAGCCAAAACTGGCAAAACCTGTCTACGCTATTTCTAGATATACATCTACATTGGCCTCTTCAAATAGTTGTCTTATTTCCTGCTCCTCTTTGTCAGAGGCGCGAGGAACCCACACTTTAGGCATTTCCGGATTGCGAACTCTGTCCTTTGGTGGAAAAAAGAAGATAGGCCCATCATTAAATAGGCCTCGAATTTCTCCAGAGCCTTTCGTTAGAATGCTTAACGCCTCTTTAACAGAAGACGCATTGGTCATGCCAAAATTTTCCGCAAAAATTTGGAGAGCTTTTCCGCAATTTTCAGCAATTTTTTCCTCGGGGGTTAACGGGGGCTTTACAGGAGAATATAACCATCTGTCATTGAATTGATGAGTTAGGCCCTCCAGAGTTGGGACCAGATCAGTAACTTTTACTGGGCGATCCTCTCTATCAGCAAAATAGATAACACCCCCATCAACCTTGGCGATATGAGTTCCTGTACAGCTAGTCCAGATAATGTCATTAACTTGTGGGCCTCGTTCCATTCTTTCAACCAATCTTTGGTCTTGCTGCTCAGGAGGCAATGCTCGATCATAAACAATAGGTTTATCACGCTCAAGAGTTGGCGCCTCTGGTGTTGACGCCGCTATAGCCTGAGTCAAGGTATGAGCTAGACCAGAATCAACCACGGCGCTATCAGGAGCGGCAAGAGCTGTTGTTGTTCCTGTCTCGGCAGTTGCCGCAGAAGGTGTTTTATCAACGATATCTACTAAGTATTTAGCCATAAATTGATTTAAAAAATAAAACAAGGAGCGCACTATAAACACAAAAAACAGAAAAGTCAAACCAAGCAAATATGCCAGCAAAAAGCGCCCAGAACCTTTACTTCAAATACCCCTTCATCAACTCTTTGAAGTGCTCTTTTTTTGCTTCCTGTTTAACGCTAAAACAATGAGTGATCGGATGCGCCTCCGGCGCATATTCGTAATGGGCGCGCACTTCTCCATCATTAAATAAACGAATGTGATATTGAAATTCTTTACCCTCTCTTTTTCTCATGCACAAAATTTCACCGGGATCTTTAAGTGCTATAATTGCCTTCTCAAAGCCATTTTTAGTCAAGTGCTTTTCCAAGTCTTTCGCGTTTTTCCCAGAAACCAAAATTCCGATTAAATAATCCTGTCGATGGTGATGAAAGAAAATTTCATACGTCCGAAGCACGCTTGGCCAAAATGTGTAAACAAATTTCCAAAATCGGTCCATGTATAAAAATTTATTTATTTTTATCCAAAATTTTCACTTCTCGAAATAATTCATCCGCCGGTTTTTGCCCATTTGGATCCCAAGAGATGACATTGATGTCTACTTTAGTGTCGCCAACATAAGTCGTGTATTTATAAATCTCACAACTATCTCCGCTACATCTAGACTTAGAGGTGAAATAATTTCGATCATTAAACTTTTTGAGTTCAACATCTCCATACGTCTTATCTAGGCTCAAGAATGCCGCTTTTTCTCCAAGATATTTTTCCATTCCTGGATATCCACCGTTTGAGCATGGATTGTCTTCTCTTGGCTCTGAGTCCTTGCAGTCATTGTTTCTTTTCAGGAAATCTTTTATCGAAGCTTCCGAGAAAAAATCAATAGCCCAAATTGTAGGCTGCATCCCTTGTTTTTGATTGCTCTCGAGACTATACGAACCAAATGACGCTCGCCATTCTTTACCTTCATTTGCCGTCATCGTATATCCTTCAGGCAAGATCATTTCGATTGGAAGTTCCGCGAAGGTAAATTTATTTTCAGAAACATTAACAGTGTTTGTTTCAACAATCTCGTCATTTTTTGTCATTTCCAAGCCCAACAGAAGGAATCCAACCAAAACAAGAGCGATGCCTAATAAAATTCCAATAGGCGCAAATACACGCTTTGTTAGTTTTACAGCTTTTTCTTCGCCAAATAATTTTTTCCAAAGAAAAGCTTTAGGGCTTTTTCTTATATAGTTTTCGGCAAACACAGGATCTTTGAAAAATCTTATCGCATAGTAAAGGTTTACCGCACCAACAAGGATCAACACTAATCCGTACATAAAAATCAGATTAAAAAATAATTTTTTTAAAACTCCCCTCTTCCATTTAACGCCCTACTGAGAGTCACTTCATCCGCATATTCCAAATCTCCGCCAACTGGCAACCCCCTAGCAATTCTAGTAATTTTCAAATCATATTCTCTCAAGTATTTTTGAATATAAAGAGCGGTGGCCTCGCCCTCCAGGCTCGGATTTGTCGCCAAAATAATTTCGGAAACGCGTACTATCTCAGCATCCCCTTTTCCACTCTCGATTCTCTTAAACAAATCGGAAAGCTTGAGCTGATCCGGCCCAATCCCATCTATCGGAGACAAAGCGCCATGCAAAACATGATAAAGCCCCTTAAATTCCCGAGTCTTTTCGATCGCCTGCGCATCCAAAATATCCTCCACCACACAAATCACTTTTTTATCTCTTTGAGAATCCGTGCAAATCACGCAAGGATTTTCTTCGGCAATATTCCAACAAGTTTCGCAAAAAACCAAATTTTCCTTGAGCCCAACCACCGCTTTTCCCAAAGCTTCGATTTTACTCTCCGGCGAATGCAACAAATGCACCGCAAGCCTCTGAGCCGATTTCGGCCCAATTCCAGGCAATTTCGACAACTCTTCGATCAAATTTCGGACTGATTTTGGTAAAAAATGTGACATCGCCCCGAATTCTAGAAACTCTTGAGCCTTAAGACAAGAAAAAGCCTCCAAACCCATTGACAAAAACAGGACAACGTGGCAAAATAAGCGACTGCGTACTCACTATTTTCAAAAATGACCCAAAAAACAGGCGAAACAACTAGAAGTCACGAAGGTTTAGGGCGAATTATCGCCGACAAAATCTTTATAAGCATGAGGGATCTTGTGGAAACATACCCATTCTTGGAAGACAATAATTCTTTTCAAAGACTTAAAACTTCTCTACTTGAACAGGCTAGAAACGAAAGCCTTCAAGAGGACGACGTGAAGGCGGTTTATGAAAACAAGATAGTCCCACTGCTTTTAGGTATCAGCCAAAACCTCTCAGAAGAACGGGTCCTTTTTTTAAGACCGCAAAACGCTTTTCCTCCAATGCCGAAGCCAAAAACTTTCGAAGAATTGCGCAATGCCGTAATAGAGGAAGTTGATCAAGATGTCCCTGCAGAGGCGACCTCTTGTGCCGCAGACAGTGTAACAATGGGAGATATAAAAATAAGCGACATATTTTTGCCATACCAGAAGGAAGTCAAAGCCGCAGTTATAGGTCAGCTAAAAGAGGCTGAGGATAAAGGAGATCGTGAGGCGGGAGTTTCAATAGGTGCAGACGTTTTTGAGATACTTCCCTTGGATGATAATGAAATTTCAAAGGCCGCAGAGGCTGGAGATTTAGATAAAGAACTGGCCGCAATGATATTGGCGACAAGAGACGAAATCCGCGACAACTATGGCTTAAGTTACTTGGATCGACCAAGAAGAATAGCAATGATTAGAAAAGCTCATCTCGGAGTTGTTGAAGAAGAAATGCTGGAGTCAGAAAAAGATCCAAGATTAAAAGAACCCCTTTCCGTAGATGACGTTTTGTGGGCGCTAGGAAAACGTGAACAAGATACCTTAGAGGGTAGACAAGAAAAGATTCTTAGAATGAGGTTCGGAGTTGGAGCTAGGGAAACTGCTGAAGGCTCTTTGGGACGTGAATTGCCGGGGCACATGAGGGCCAGATTGGACGCAATGGAAAGACGAGCACTTGGAAGAACAGATATCACAATTATTGCTTCAAGAAGAGGATTAAAGGACCAAGGTGTGGCAAGAAAAAGTTTGCGGATTGTTCGCGATCAAGAAAGTGAAGAAAGAGAAGACTAAAAGATTTTTTAACACATCTTCACGAAGTATTTATGCACTTCGAGGTTGTTTGTCATTTCCGGATGGAAAGTTGTGGCGAGTAATTTTCCCTCTCTCGCGGCAATGATTTCGTTTTTGTATTTTGCGAGAATTTTTACATTTTTTCCGATGGAAGAAATTTTTGGAGCTCTGATAAAAACTGCCGGAATTTTTTTTGAATCTTTGCCGACGCCAAAATTTATTTCCGTTTCAAAGCTGTCAATTTGCCTTCCATAAGCGTTTCTAGACACTTCGACGTCCATTAGTTTCAAGCCATTCACCTTGCTGTCTTCAACAATTCTCTTCGCTAACAAAATCGCTCCCGCACACGTTCCCCAAATCGCCATCCCCTTTTTAAATTTAGCAATAATCGCTTTATCCAGCTCAAATTTTTCCAACAATTTTCCAATAGTCGTGCTTTCTCCTCCCGGGATTATCAAACCACTTACCTCATCAAAATCCGCAATTTTCTTCACCAAAACAACCTCTAATCCGCACTTTGAAAGCGCAGCAAAATGTTCCTCAACAGATCCTTGTATGTCCAAAATTCCAATTTTCACGAAAAAAAAGTACCACAGAAACCACAATTGAACAACAAAGGGTTTATAGGCTTGACATTTGGCCTTAAATATTCGATAATCTACCACTGGTAAATACAATCATGACCGACCAAATAGATCAATTAGACCGTCCTGCTCGCCAACCTCTGGAAATCCCTGAGGCGTGGATAGCTGAGGCAGTAGAGCTGTACGGAGAAGAAGGCGCTCAAAGCCTTGTTGCTGGCCTTAAAATTTATGGAGAATATTCTCCTGAGGCCTTTGACGCAGACATTGGTGTGCGCTTGGAGGCCGCGACCAAAACGGCGGAATTTCAAGAGGCCGTAATTCAAGGATTAATCAAAACGCTAGAGGCGAAATACATGAGCAAACAAGGCCTTTTAAAAGAAGACCCATTGATCATAAACGCCAAATACCAAGGACACTTACAAAGACTCCACCCTGAAATTTTTTCAAATGCAAAAGAACTTTTAGCGGGATACTTTGCAGAAGAAATTCACGCGAGATCGATGGCTTACTTAATGGCACTTGTTCTCGCCAAAGAGCCTCAATATCGTAAAAGAAACCAAGACGAACTAAAAGCTCTTAAAAATTTTGAAAGAAAATTAACAAGAATGATGGAAGTCCAGGATCAACTTCGAAGAATAAAAGTGGCCTTTTTGGCAGTTGATTTAGAAAAAGAAAGAGCAGCTTTAATGGCTGACATAAGCAAGTCGCCATTTTGCGAAGTTACCCCTCTACCAGACGGGACCAGCGAAATCCGCATAAATTCTAAAAGAATTTTCGGAGAAGAATTATTTACAATACTTGACGATTCCGAGTTTGCCGCAAGAGCAGCCAAAGGAGACCCCGTAACCGAACGTTATCTTGAATCATTGAGAGTGATGTTTCTGTTCGCCAAAGAAAGATGGATTCCTTTTTTGAATGAAAACGCTTTTAAAAACACAGAACAGACCTCGGCCCAGAAAATGAAGGAAGAAAACGATCGAGTTTTTAAACTTTTCAAAGAAGAAGAAAAAAGAGAAATTTCTATGTGTACAGCCGAAGACAACAGGCTTATTAAAGGAAAAAGGCTGGTCATTCAGCTCTCTCCAATTACCGTGCAACAGGGGGGAATATATGGGCGATTTGTAGTTCAGATAAATTATCACGACGAAGCCGAGAGTGGAAAAATTGTTCACGATAGACAAGCTCAAGCGGCATTCATGGCGACAAGAGAGGCAATTTCTCCAGCCATGAATATTATTCATGAACGCAATGTTGGTCAATTTCCAGGAGTTCATCTAAATAGGCACACCGGCGAAATAGAAGGTCTTGGTATTCATTCAGAGGGGTTGAAAATGTTAGCAAAAGATCAAAAAGCCTATGAAGCGATTAGACGAGATACCCTTTTCTTTTTAGCCCATTTGACCTGTTCTCCAGTCACTCTTGCCAAAATGTTTGGAAGAAGTCAGAAACCAGTAATTAGCGCCAAGCAAATAACTGGTCCTCAGGCCAAGCTTGAGATCGAGATCAAGATCATTGGAACGGCAGAAGGCGATTCGACAAAAAAAGAATCAGACATTCGAACAAGAAGATATCCATACGGAGACATAAAAGATCCAGTACAAAGAGCCGACATTGTTTTTAGAATTCTTCACGGTGAGCAAATTTTATACAAAGTTGGAGAACAGGAGCTGGAATCCGAAACTCCGATGACCGTTGCAGAAATAAGAACGGCAATCGAAAATCTATATCAAAGTTTGACCGGAGACGCTGCGGTAAGCCACAGAAGATTGTTGCCTTTGATTAAAAGTGAAGAAGAAGGAACAACAGAAGTTGTAGTAATGGGATGTTTCAACCCCACAGATGAAGCAAGAGAATTGGCTCGCCAACATGGTAGAATTTTGAGACGAGGAATAGAATTCCCAGAAATGGGACAGGTTTTTTATCCGGAAGATTTAGATGCTCTGTTTGCAAAATTTGGAGTAAAAACTCTCGAAGAAATAGTTGCAATGTTTCCAGGAAAAGCCTTCATCCGACATGAAACATGGGTCGTTCCGGGCCGAACAAAAACACCTACCGAAACAACTCCTGAAGAATCTGCTTCCGACGCAGAAGTTCCGACAGTGCAAACAAAAACAGCCAAAGCAATAGTTGCTCAATTACCAAGAACACCTCAACAATAATTACCATCCACGATCAGCGTATTTCTGTTCCAGCTTGTCCATTTCTAGGCTTTCCATGGCTTCGCCAAGACCTTCGGAACATTTAGCCAAAATAGCAGGATCGTTGAAATGTAAAGCCGCGGTCACAATCGCTTTTGCGCGAGCGCGAGGATTACTTGATTTAAAAATTCCACTTCCCACAAATATTCCATCACATCCCAATTGCATCATCATCGCCGCGTCCGCAGGAGTTGCAATTCCGCCCGCTGCAAAATTTACCACAGTAAGTTTTCCAAGCTTCTTCACTTCTTTCACAAGTTCCACGGGCACTCTTTCTTCTTTTGCATATTTTTTCAAAGCCGCTTCATTCATTTTTTTCAAAGCCGCAATTCCCTCAAGCAACTGTCTCATGTGAGTTACCGCCTCAACCACGTTCCCAGTTCCCGCTTCTCCCTTTGTTCGAATCATCGCTGCGCCCTCATTTATTCTTCTCAAAGCTTCGCCCAAATTTCTACATCCACACACAAACTGTACTTTGAATTGAGACTTATCTACGTGATATTTCATGTCTGCAGGAGTCAAAACTTCACTTTCGTCGATATAATCCACGCCCAAACTTTCCAAAATCTGCGCCTCCACAAAATGCCCAATCCTCACTTTTGCCATTACCGGAATCGTCACCGCCTTCATAATTTCCTTAATCATTTTTGGATCACTCATTCTAGCCACGCCGCCTTGCTTTCTGATATCGGAAGGCACTCTCTCAAGGGCCATCACAGCCACAGCGCCCGCCTCCTCAGCGATCTTTGCCTGTTCAGCGTTCACAACATCCATTATGACGCCGCCTTTCAGCATTTGAGCCAATCCCTTTTTCAGTTTCGGAGTATTTTTAGTAATCACGGTTTTTTAATTAAGTGGTAGCTCGCAAATATTACGCGTTTTTGAAATAGGGCACAAATGAATTTTAGTCTTCAGCCGGCGGAGCGACATGGGGAAGAATCACCATAAGGTCATCTATTATTTCTTGCGCAGAATGGTAGCATTCATTTTTTTTCGGATTTAACATCTTTGTGATTATTCTGGAAATCTCATTGGCAACAACAAGACTTTGGGTACTCTGGAGGGAAGAACTAAGCGAGGAAGGAAGATCATCGAGAGCTTTTTGAATCTCTCTGGCGATACAAAATGAATAGTCAGGTGAGTCAAAATATCGCTCTATGTCTATTTTTTTCCCAAGCATTTGATAGAACAAAATACCAAGACCATAAAGATCTCTTTCAGGGCAGCAACCTTTGAATTTATCCTTAGAGGCTGGAGGTCCTTGATGGACAGAAACTCCATGGTAAGATGTTGAAGGAAGGCCATTACTGAAATAATGAATTGGAACATAAGGAAATGTTATCAATGGAGTGCGCATTTCCGGATTAACTTTAACCGTTCCACCAAAATCACATAAACCGCAATCGTCATCATTGGCTTCGTCGATCAAAATATTTCCACCACTAACGTCTCCATGTACATAGCCCCTTGCATGAATCTCAGAGAAAATGCCAAGAGTTTTCATCATGATTTTCACTATTCTTTGAACCGGAAGTTTATGATTGATAAATGTTTCAGCCGGAGCCCCTTTCATAAGCTCGGTAACTATATGCCACATATGAATTTGTTGATCGGGAGAGAATGTTGTCCCCTGAGGATTGTTATAACGACTTCCTCCGTAAAGATCCTTGGCCAAAAGCTTATTTCTCGGAACAACCATTTCACCGGAGGATAAACATCGAGGCACACCTTTTATTCCAGCAAGATCTTTAAGGGCATTCGCTTCGAACAGTGGAGTGTTTAATGAAATTTCACTAGCCCTATATTCTTCAAAAGGTTTTTCACTGAAACAAAATTTTACAACACGGGCTCTATTTCCGTCCTCACCTTCCGGCGAACCAAGAATCCATTTATACATATATTCGTGACCTAACCTTGCCCTTTGAGAAACAGGAAAAGTGGAGTCCATGGGGACTCCTTCTATTAAATCAGGAGCAACTAGAGTCCTCGCCTCTGCGACTTCGCTCAACAAAACAGAACCTTTTTCTCCACTAAAATCAATTGAAGTTCCGGCATTTATTCGCGAAACTCCGTTAGTATCAAGAATTTTTGCAATACCTTGCATGGTAAAAACATCAGGATTAAGGCCTAATTCTACAACCGCTTTCTCCAAAATTGGCACAATGTCATCTGGCACAGGCAGAGAACCGCCAATCGCACCGGTCTCATCAAAAGGCACAGAAACCAAAACATCGCTATCCAAAATTGCTCTCAAAACTTCTCTAGTTTGCTGAATTTTTTCAAGAACCGGAATAATCCCTTTTTGTTTCAAGAACAAATAAATATAAAAATCTTTCAAAAAACCAGCTCGATCCAAATGCCCTATAATTCCATCAGCCACTGTTTGTTGAAAAACTTCTTCAGGAACACAGGGAGGTTTTACCCTCACCAAATCAATATTACAAATTAGTCCTTGGAACATCAAAAGGTCTCCATCCGACGCCCCTTCCCTCATTTTATCCAGACTTTGGTCTCTCAAAAACGTAACAACTTCATCCATAAAACTATCCGTCGCAACATTCATGTCCAAACCTTTTGCCCAATCATGATTTCTAAAAGGATTACTGGAAGATTTTACATTACTAAAGGCAAAAATTAACCACGGATTTTCAGCAAAAAAATTCTTCAATATTCTGCACATTTGAAGTCGACGATCATCCAGGTGTTGAAAAGAATCTGCCAATAAACAGCAGGGGTCTTCTTTAAGTTCTAGAGTCTTTCTTCCTCTCTCGGCATGATAGCCAGAACTCAAAAATCCATGTTCATGCGCAATATCATAATTCGAGGCGAAAAGAGTCTTCATTTTTGCATCGCTCGGGCATTGAAGACCGCCATATAGAGCTTGCAAGGCAGAAAAATCCACTTGTTGTAATTGAGTTAGCACAGCGGCGTCGATCTGCTCGCCAGCCTGTAGCGCACACTCTTCAAGGGCCCCTAAGTCCCTATCAGCCTGCTCAATTTTTTGTCGGTCCATAAAAATGCACTTATTGGCAGAACATCGTATCACAAAAAGACCGCTTGTCAACAAGGCAAATAAGCAATTTAGCAAGGCAAAAAGTCCACCCATTCCTATCAGAATATTTACAATTAAATGCAAACACGCAATTTTCCAAAAGTTGACAATGGCTAGGCCTCAAGGCACAATCATCTCTTATTGAAAATACAATATGCCAAGAATCAACGAAACAATTAAAGAAATATCCGACATCGGCTGGACTGGCGACGATGAAAAGCAGGGTCGCGAATGTATAGCCTTCACTGAAACGGAAGACGAGACCGCTTTGAAAGTGAGAGATCTTGGCGAACGACTTAAGCAAAGAGCCATCGAGAAAGGTCTTATCTTAAAAATAGAAGAAGATCCCTTTGGAAATGTTTACATTACCCTTCAGGGAAAATCTCCTAGAAAAGTTTTGATATGTTCGCACATGGATAGTGTCCATCGCGGAGGCAGATATGATGGAACCGCCGGAATTGCTGGTGGCTTAGATGCTTTGGAAGGAATTATCGAAGATGGACGGATTCCTGAAAAAACAATTCAACTAGTTGCTTTCAGGGCCGAAGAAAGCTCTGCCACTCAAGTGGCTTGTCTTGGAAGTTCTCTTGCTTCAGGTCAAATCCCTGTGGAGACTTTGCAAACCATTCATCACGATATCCACCAAAAAGACATGCTGAGAATTTTCACAGAGGACAGAGGCTTGTCTACTGATCAACTCGACGGTTTGGTCGCAAGGCCATATATTCGCGGAGAAGACTTGGATGCGGTTTTAGAGTTGCACATTGAGCAATCAGGCGTTTTGGAACAATTAGGAAAACCACTCGGATTTGTTTCAAAGGGTATTGGTGGAGCATTGCGCAGAAAAATGCAAATTGGCGAAGCTGGCACTCAAGCAGAAATTCCGACAAGGGCAAAAATGATTAGACTAACCGTGAAAGGCGTAGCCAATCATTCCGGTGGAACTCCGATGAATAATGAAAAAATTTCTGGAGAAAAAGTTTCCTTGAGAAGAGACGCCTTAACGGCAATGGCAAAAATTCTTTGCGAAATTTCTCCAAAATATTTAACGGAAATTACAGTTCCAGGAGGGTCGGTCAACACGGTTCCTGGAGAATGTTTGGCAGAATTTTATGTGCCAGAACAATTTGATACATCGACTATTGATGCCAAAATAAAAACGCATCTTTTGGAAGGGATGACGGCCAAAGCAATAGAGGTTACTCCTGAAACTAGATCAATCAACGCCATCAGGGAAGAGGTTGCTGACACGGTTATGTCTATTATAAAAAGCACAGAGACGACAGCTGAAAAAATGGCTCAAGATACAAACGGATTGGTTCGAGCAACAATTAGCCAAGTCGCCATTCAGCCGCAAGGAATGGTTGATATTTGGGTGGACGAAAGAAGATTGGATAATTTTCAAGGAGACATTCTGAATTCCGTCCTGAACCGCGCCTTTAAAGTTATTAGTCGAAAACGCAGAATTCCTGTTGTAGAAAAAACAAATCAATTAGAAAGAAGAAAATTGTCTTTAGCAACTCTGTTTGAAAATAGAGACATTGAAGCCCTGATCAAGGAAACTTATGAGGCGATATTTGGCGAAGAAATGGTCGGGTTTGGCTCTATGCCTGGACATGACGCTGCAAAAATGTGCAGATCAAATAAAAACGGCCCCAAAGTTCCTACTGGAGTGATTTTTATCAGGGGAGCTAATCAAGGAAGAAGCCATCATCCATCCGAATATTCTTCTCCAGAAGATTTGGCCAAAGGTAGCAAACTTCTCTGCGAAGTTGTAAAAAGGCTTGCTTACCCAAAAGGGCCGAAAGCAGTTGATCTGGCCGCCTAGAAGTAGCTCGCCATGTCTTGGATTTTCAAATCTTCCAGTTTGTATTTGTGCAAAGCCTCCGCCATTATTTTGGCAACTTGGACATTTGTAATCAGAGGAATATTTAGGTCGAGTGATTTTCTGCGGATCAAGTAGCCATCCGTGACAGTTGCTCTGCTGTAGCTTTTTGGAATGTTTACTATCAAATCGAACTCATGTTTTACCATGGCGTCGAGTAAATTTGGGGATTTTTTTGTGGAAATTTTGTGGAGTTTTTGAACGGCGACGCCATTTTCTTTCAAGAAATCCGCGGTGCCTTCTGTGCCAAAAATTTTGAAACCCATTTCGGCAAATTCTCTCGCAGTGGAAAGAATATCGGCCTTTGCATGAACTCCTCCGACACTAAATAAAACACCTTTTTTTGGAAACTCAAATCCCACACTAATCATCGATTTCAAGAACGCTTCATAGAGATCATCCCCAAAGCATCCCACCTCTCCTGTTGAAGCCATTTCAACACCAAGCACCGGATCTGCGCCTTTCAGACGCGGAAAACTAAATTGTGGCGCTTTCACTCCAACATGATCAAGGTCCAAAGTTTTGTAATCTCGATGTGTAATTAACTCAAATCCACGATCAGAAATTCTTGCCCCACTCGCCTTCAGCATCGACTCTGTCGCGATTTCGATAAAATTATATCCGGTGATTTTTGAAGAGAATGGGAAGCTACGACTCGCCCGCATATTGCATTCGATCACCATCACTCGATTACTTTTTGCCAAAAATTGAATGTTGAAAGGACCGCTTATCTGAAGCTCTTTTGCGATTTGTTTGGCAATCACTTTTATTCTACGAATCGTTTCGATATAAAGTTTTTGTGGAGGCAAAACAATGGTTGCATCGCCACTATGCACTCCGGCATTTTCAATATGTTCAGCGATTGCATAGATCACGATATCGCCTTTATATGCCACCGCATCTATTTCGATTTCTTTCGCGCCCAATTCAAATTTTGAAACCACCACCGGCGCCTCTGTAGATATTTTTACCGCTTTACTCAAGAACGTGTTTAGGGCTTCCTTGTCATACGCAACGCTCATCGCCGCTCCAGACAAAACATAAGAAGGTCGCACCAAAACCGGATATCCAGCTTCGTCCGCAAATTTATAAATGTCATCAATTTTCGCCAACTCTTTCCATTTTGGTTGATCAATTTTTAGCTTGTCCAGCATTGCTGAAAACTTATGTCGATTTTCGGATTTATCAATGCTGTCAGGATCTGTTCCGAGAATTTTTACACCTCTTTTGTGGAGCTTCAGCGCGATGTTATTTGGCACTTGTCCTCCGGTGGAAACCACCACTCCTGTCACATTTTTTCCTTCCATTTCTCCATTCTCGAATTCATAAATATCCAAAATTCTTTCAATCGAAAGTTCATCAAAATACAATTTATCGCACAAATCGTAATCGGTCGAAACAGTCTCCGGATTATAGTTGATCATCACGGTCTCATACCCTTCTTTTGCGCAGGTCTGAAGGGCGTTTACACAGCACCAATCAAATTCCACGCTCGATCCAATACAGTACGCGCCGGATCCCAAAACGATCACTTTTTTCTTTTTTCCAGGAACGATATCGTTTTTGTTTCCATGATATGTCAGATACAAATAATTTGTATTTGCTGGATATTCCGCAGCCATCGTGTCGATCTGTTTTATGGCTGGAAATATTCCCATCGCTTTTCTTTTTTCACGAATTTTCTGAGCAATGACGCCTTTTAATAACCCAATTTGCTTATCAGAGAATCCGTGTTTTTTGGCAGCCAATAGCGATTCTTTCGTTAGCGTACTTTTCTTCAAAACTTTTTCCGTTTCTACAATGTTTTTCAATTTATCCAAAAACCATTTATCAATTCCGGACATTTTTGCGATTTTTTCTACACTCCATCCTTGCTTCAAAGCTTCCGCAATTACTAAAATTCTTTTTGGTGTTGGACGTTTTATATCACCCTCCAACTCTTCAATATTTAGTTTTACATTTTCATTTCCAACCAATCCGTAAAGCCCAACTTGCAGCATGCGCAAGCCCTTTTGCACAACCTCTTCAAAGCTTCTTCCCAGCGCCATAATTTCTCCAACCGACTTCATTTCAGTCGTAATTTCTTTCGAAACCATGCGAAATTTATTCAAATCCCATCTCGGGATTTTCAAAGCAATATAATCCATCGCAGGTTCGAAACACGCCGTCGTAGTTTTTGTTACAGCATTCTTCAGTTCCGGCA
>CAINDQ010000065.1 GCA_903847465.1 uncultured Candidatus Peregrinibacteria bacterium | reverse complement strand
GCAAGGACAGAGAGAGGAACAAGATGTTTACATAATGTAACTTGTGGGCACCTCTCTGTCCCGACTAGAGTCGGGAAGATATTTGTTTTTGTTTTGATTTAGTTTTGAAAGAACTTTTTTGTTTTTGTCTTGGTAAAATCATGCCAGTATATCAAGGGATTAAAATTTGTCAAAATTCTGCAATAGACTAGTCCGTAGAATTGTTACAGAACAATATTGTTGTTCGGCGCGATCCGCACGAATAAGCCATTCACGAAAACCGTCAAAATCCCCGCTTTTAATTAGTTTTTATTTAAGATAGTATCTAAATATGTACGTTTCATTAGATTTAGAAACCACAGGAGTCGACCCTAAGAAAGATAAAATAATTGAGTTCGGAGCAGTGAAATTTGACCTAGAAGGTCGCCGAGAAACTCTTTCTTTTTTAATCAATCCAGGCTTTGTTCTGCCCCAAATTATTACCCACATCACAAAGATCACTGACAAAGACCTCACAGGCCAGCCTTTAATTACTTCGAAGATTCAAGAAATCAAAGATTTCATCGGCGATCTTCCAATCATCGGCCACAACATTCAATTCGACACTTCCTTCCTTCGCAATAACGGAATTGAATTAACAAATCCTGAGTACGACACTTTTGTTCTCGCCGGAATTTTATTCCCAAATTTGCCTTCCTACAGCCTCGAAATCCTTACCAGCATTCTAGATTTAAAGCACAAAGACAAGCATCGCGCGCTCGACGATTCTATCGCCGCCATGGAATTATTTTTGAAATTAATAAACAAATTCGAAGAACTTTCAGTCACGACTATTGAAGAAATAAAAAGCATCGCCGCAAAATCAAACTGGCAAATGAAAGATTTGATTATCGGAATAAATCCAACAACAGAAGCAACCGCTCCACTAAAGATCCCGAAAACTACCGAAAAAATTTCTCCAGAAACAAAAGCAATCGCCAAAACAATCCAAGACGAAGACAATTCTTGCCTAATTGAAATCCTTCCACCTTATGAATCCCTAGTCAAAGAATTGCTTAGCACAAGCGAGAAAAACGCCTACGTCTGTGTCAGTAATGAACTTTTCAACGAACTATCAAATGTCATTCCAGACAACATCGCCAAATTAGATTCTGCCAATAATTATATTTCCCTAAAACGTCTCCAAACTTTAGAGCAAAAAGAATCACTCGAAGATTTTGAAGCCACTGCTTTGATAAAATTTCTCATCTGGAGTCGTCAAACAAAAACAGGAATTCTTAAAGAATTAAATCTTTTTGGAAAAGAAAAATCCGTCCTCTACCAAGTAAATGCTGACAAAGACTTCATTGATCCTTTCGCAGAATCATTCGTTCAAAAAGCGCTACAGAAAGACGAAAACGCCCCAGCGCTCTGCACCTACGAATACCTCATCGACAACCAAGAAACCACTTACGAAAATGTCACCATCGTCGACTTCGACAAATTCACCAAAGAAATTTTCTTCAACAATTGTAATTTTATTTCTCTAGATAGCATCGTTCGACCATTAGACGCCATCAAGAAATTTTATCCTGAAAATCCATCAGTAGAATCCTTGATTTCAAAGTGCGCAATTCTGTTTGGATTGCTCGGAGTTTTCTTTGATAAATATAATAACAAAGATTCCTACACTCCCCGCGCCATCATCTCTCAAGATCTTTTCAGTATGAAAGATTGGCAAGATATAAACAGCCTAATCAACAATCTGGTAGCCATTTCTCAAGAGTTAGGAGAAATAAATAATGAGACTACTTTTGGTCATCTTCATAAATGGAAAGAAGTTTTGATTGAATTAAAAAGCGTTTTTGAAAATCCAGATTTAGCAAACTTTTTCATGTTTTTAGAAATGGATTACGAACAAAATATGAAAATTTATAAAGCTCCTCTTTCCTTAAAAGAATATGTAAATAAAATTCTCTCCACTTGTTCAAAATATAAAATCATCGACGAAGCACTAGATCTCGCCGACGAAGGAACCTTTGTAAAAACCTTCTTTGGATTGCCAGAAGGCTTAAAACTGATCAGAACTTCCTCAAAAAGAGAAGATCTTCAAATCGCCCTCTACAAATTCGAAGAGAACCAACCAAAACTTGTCGTCGACTTAATCAAAGCAAAAAAGGGCAAAACCGCAGTCCTTTTCAATTCCCGACAACAACTCGAATTCTTCACTCTCAAACTCGGCCCAATTCTCGAAGAAGCGGGAATAAACCTCATTTCTTCGCTCACCGGCTCTATCGGCAAACTCGAAGAAAGATTCAATCAAGATCCTGAAAATTCAGTCGTATTTATGACCACCCAAATCTGGGAAAAATTTCATTACAACGAAAAAATCACTACCTTGATCCTCCACAAAATTCCATTCGAAGCGCCAGGAAGCCTGATTCTCTCATCCTTAAGCCAAACTTTATCAAATCCATTTGTTGAACTTTCTACCCCACGCGCCGCCGCCATGGTCAAAAAAGTTCTCAATCGCCTCTCCGCCCCAAATGCGGAAGCAATTTTCCTCGATTCACGCATCCACGAAAAAGACTACTGCGCTCAAATCCTAGCAGTCTCTGAAAATCTCGGACAAACTTTCATTCAATAGTAGACAACCCTCCTCGGCCTATTTCAAAAGCTTTTCCCACCACTCCTTATTTTCCTTGTACCACTCAATAGTTTCTTTCAAAGCAGTTTTGAATTCGTATTTGTGAAACCAACCAAGTTCATTCTGAAGTTTTGTAGAATCAATCGAATATCGCCTGTCATGCCCAAGTCGATCTTTCACATATTCAATCATTTCCTCGCCTTTCCCCATTTCACCCAAAATCATATTAGTCAGATCAACATTCGCAATTTCCTGCCCAGAACCAATATTGTAAACTTCGCCATCTTTTCCTTTGTGCAAAATCGTGTCGATTGCCGAACAATGATCCTCCGTATAAATCCATTCGCGAATATTTTTCCCATCACCGTACAAAGGCACCTTTTTGCCTTGCAGAAGGTTTGTGACAAATAACGGAATAACCTTCTCGGGATATTGATAAGGCCCATAAACATTGCAAGAATGAGTCACAATCACCGGTACGCGATAAGTCACATAGTAAGCACGACAAAGATGGTCTGCGCCCGCTTTTGAAGCACTATACGGACTATTTGGCGCAAACGGAGTTTCTTCGGTGAAAGAACCTTTTTCAGTGCTGCCAAAAACTTCATCGGTACTAATTTGAATATATTTTTTGATACCATATTTTTTTGAAGCCTCAAGAAGCGTATAAGTCCCAATCACATCCGTCACCACAAAATCTCGCGGACTTTCGATAGATTTATCCACATGTGTTTCCGCTGCATAATTTAAGACTGCATCAAATTTGTATTTTGAGAAAAGCTCATCAACAGCTTTTTCATCAGCAATATCCCCCTTTACGAATGTATAACGCGGATTTCCGCCAAGAGTTTTTAGATTATCAAGATTCCCCGCATAAGTCAGTTTATCAAAATTCACCACTTCATAATTTGGATATTTTTTGAGAATGTAGTGGATAAAATTACTGCCTATAAATCCGGCTCCACCGGTAACTAAAAGTTTCATAATTATTTACTTAATCTTTTTATATCTGCCTCAACCATCATCTTTACCAGCCCCTCAAAATCAACCTTAGCCTCCCATCCCAAAACCTCTTTTGCCTTAGTACTTCCACCCTGCAACACATTCAACTCCGATGGCCTCATATACCTTTCATCCGCAATTACATAATTTTCCCAATCCTCTATCCCAATAACCCCAAAAGCTTCTTTACAAAAATCTCTCACCGAATGCGTTTCTCCAGTCGAAATAACATAATTATCAGCCTTTTCTTTCTGCATCATAAGCCATATCGCCTCCACATAATCCCCTGCAAATCCCCAATCTCTTTTGGCATCAAGATTTCCCAAACAAAAGTTTTCAGCCAATCCCAATTTAATTCTCGCCACTCCGTCACTTATTTTTCTAGTCACAAACTCTATCCCTCTCAAAGGAGATTCATGATTAAACAAAATTCCACAACAAACAAACATGCCATAACTATCTTTGTAATTTACCGCAATCCAATGAGCAAAAAGTTTTGAAATCGCATAAGGACTAGTTGGATGTAAAGGCGTATCTTCATCTTTAATAGCATGTCCATTACTATTCCCATACATCTCTGAACTAGAGGCCTGATAAAACTTCGCCTTCGGCGCATAATTCTTCACCGCATTCAAAACGCGAATAACCCCAACTGCATCAACCTCTGCAGTCAACACCGGCTGTTTCCAGGAAGTAGCCACAAAACTTTGCGCAGCAAGATTATAGACCTCATCTGGCTGAGCAATTTTCACAGCATTATTCAGCGATTCCTGATCCATTAGATCCCCATCTATATATTCAATCTGATTTTGAATACCCAGTTCTTCCAAGCGCCAAAAATTAGGGGTAGAAAGCCTCCTTACAAGCCCATAAACCTTATATCCCTTGTCTAGCAACAACTTTGCCAAATAAGCTCCATCTTGCCCAGTAATCCCAGTAATTAATGCTTTTTTCATATATTAATTTTAAGCCGCCAGTAGTTTAACAAATCCTTCATAGTTTCATCCATAGAATAACTATTTTTCCAGCCAGTATCTTGAACTATTTTTGAAATATCCGCCACAAGTTCCATTATTTCAACAGGCCTCATTTTGGATGGATCCCGCTTGACCTCTATTTTAATTGCGACCAAGACGATAATCTTATTCAACAAATCTGCCAAATTATACCCATTACCGCTTCCCACATTATAAATTTCCCCTTTTTTACCTTTTTGTAATAATAAATAATAAGCCTTAACAACATCTCTAACGTCAGAGAAATCTCTTATAACATTCAAATCTCCAGTAAAAATTATCGGATCTTTTATCCCTTTTTCTACCTCAACAATCTGTTTCACAAAGTCCGGCAAAACAAATATTTCCGGTTGCCCAGGCCCCGTGTGATTAAAACTTCTCGATACAACGATAAATAAATCTTTAAATTCATCCACTAATTTTTCCTGATCAATCCTAGATTTTGAATAGGGAGAAGTTTCTTGAGTTTCTTCGTTTTCATTAATGGGTACTTTTTTTGGATTCCCATATACGTCCGCCGAACTCACAATTAAAATTTTTGATTTTGGACAAAATTTCCTTACAGTTTCCAATACATTCCTAGTCCCTCCAACATTAATCTCAGCAGTCAATTCTGGCTCCTCAAAGCTCTTTTTCACAGAACTAAATCCAGCCAAATGATAAATTTCGTCCGGCAACACGTCTTTCAAAACCCCCTCAACAAAACCATAATCTCGAATATCTCCACAAAAAACACTCTGCAAATTTTCAGGATTATCTCGATCCAATCCAAAAACTTCATATCCATGAGACTCAAGCTCCTTTTTCAGATAAGGCCCTACAAAACCAGTAGATCCCGTTATAAGTGCCCTCATATAAAATATTTATCTATTCTTTGTGCTCCAATCAAACCCAATTTCCGGATCATCAAAAGCGATTCTCTGTTCATCCGGATTCTTTGGATCGTATGATTCAGTCGTGTGATAAAAAAGCCCAACTGGCGTATTCCCAAGCACTCTATATCCATGCGCCACTCCGACTGGAATGAGAATAAGAACAGGATTATCTATTCCAGCATAAAGCACCTGAGTTTCTTTATAAGTCTTTGATTTTTTACGCATATCATAAAGAACCACTTGAGCCATCCCACTTGCCACAAACCAGAGATCATCCTGTTTCTTGTGGTAATGAAAGGCCTTTACCACGCCAGGATAAGTCACTGTATACGAAGTCTGCCCAAACTTCTTGAGAAGCTTATCGTCATTGCGCAAAACTTCTACGAAACAACCTCGATCATCACTGTGTTTAACTAGTTTTTTGATTGATACACCTTGGATCATATAAATAATTAATAATTTACCAGCTAAATATAACAAAATAGTCATAAACATGAAACAGCTTCTGAGTACAATTGACCTATTAACCAAAAAAGCGTAGGAATGAACCAAACAAAAGAATACTCACAAGAACTTATCAAAAATAATTAATTCGTCACCTAAATCCAATATGATTAAATTGAAACCATTGGGAAAAGCGATTGGGTTTTTGCTAATAGTCTCTCTAGTTTTTTCCCAATCTATCATCGTTTTGGCCAGCAATAACGAAAACGTTTTACCAACAAAAACACCGGCAGATGTTAATTTAAATTCAAGGAATAGTCTCTCGGAAAGTCGTCTCCCCGAAATTAATAAACCATCCTATGTTCCAGGAGAAATTATAGTAAAGTACAAAAACACTGAAATAAACCTCGCGACATCCTCTGGAAGAACTAAAGCTTTAAATCTAACTAATTCAAAATCTTTAGATAGAAAAGAAGATTTAAGAAAAACCAACATTTCAGTTTTAAAGATCAAAGACGCCAAAACTGTTGAAGAAAAAGTTGCCGAATTAAAAAACGATCCAAATATTGAATATGCTCAGCCAAATTTCCAATATTATCCAACCTCAATAAGCACCAATGACTCATATAAAGATCTCCTTTGGGGCCTAGACAACTCGGGCCAAACAGTTAATGGAGTGGCCGGAACAAATGATGCCGACATCGACGCCCCAGAAGCTTGGGCTGTAAATGAAGGAACAAATGCTTCTATCATAGTAGCTGTTATTGACACTGGAGTTGCTTACAACAACCCTGATTTGACTGCAAACATGTGGAATGGAACCAGTTGCAAAGATGAAAACGGCGGTTCTTTAGGAAATTGCAATCACGGCTATGATTATGAAGATAATGATAAAACACCATTGCCTACAAGTAGCCCTCACGGGACTCACGTTGCTGGGACCATTGCCGCTGTAAAAAATAATAGTGAAGGAACTATCGGTGTTGCTCCAAATGCAAAAATAATGGCACTAAAAACTTCTCTTACCACCATTGATAATGTAAAAAGCATCAATTTTGCTAAATATAATGGAGCAACAATTATCAATGCGAGTTGGGGAGGATCAGCTAATGACTGTGAATCGGCATCCGATCAAGCTTTATATGATGCCATTAGTGGCTTCAATGGGCTTTTTATAGCAGCTGCCGGGAATGATGCCTCTGAGCATGATTTATCTACATACGTTAATTCTCCTTCAGATTATGGAAGTAATACTGCCTGTTGGAGCGCTTTAAGTAATATGGTAAGCGTAGCCGCCACGGATCAAAATGACGATCTAGCTAGTTTCTCCGATTACGGCCTTAATTCAGTTGATGTTGGTGCTCCCGGAGTAAATATTTACAGCACCGGTTTTCTTCAAGAATTATTTACCAATGCAACATTGCCAGATTTTACAAATACTTTATTCACAAAAACTAGTGGAAGCTGGAAAACGGGGACGTGGGGTGATGTTGGAGGAGATGGAAACAATAAAAATGCACAAGCAAATTCTTCATACATTAACAATGACGACGGCATTTTGACCTTAACTGTTCCACAAGACACGACTGTTAACGGAGGAGATGTATTCCTCGAGTTTTATCTTTATGCAGACATTGAAGAGGACCCATCGGACATATATGATTATTTATCAGTGGAAATTGATAACAACGATAATAATTGGACAGTAATAAATTATCTATATGGCAGTGGATGGAATGATACATACACTTTTAATTTAGGGCCAGGAAGCTCAAACATGCGAGTCCGTTTTGTTTGGCACACAGACGCAGACGTTGTTGGAACACAAGTTCCTATAATTGATAACGTTACAATATCCAACACAAACTCATATCAATTCATGAATGGCACCTCCATGGCAACGCCTCATGTTGCAGGCCTTGCCGCTTTAATATGGGGCTATAAACCAAATTTACTTCTCTCTCAAGTAAAAGACATTATTCTAACCACAGGAGACTCTCTCCCCTCCTTAAATGGCAAAACAACTACAGGAAAAAGAATTAATGCCAACCAAGCATTGTTACAAGCAGAACAGACCGCAGTACCAATTTATAGATTTTGGAGTGAGACAAAAAGACATCATTTTTACACAGCCTCAGAAGCTGAAAAAGACTACGTAATATCCACTTTTGCCGATGACATTTGGCGTTATGAAAGCATTGCCTACTACGCTTACAATACTCAAGTAGCCGAAACCACACCAATATTCCGTTTCTGGAGCAATACATTGCAGGGACATTTTTATACAGCCTCGGAAGATGAAAAAAACTACGTAATGGCAACATTTGCTGATGACGTTTGGCATTACGAAAGCATCGCTTACTACGCAAAAACAAATTAATTTTTCGCAGAAACTTTCAACACTTCGATCATAGAACGCCCATCTATTGATTTTAACACAAGTGCTTCCTCGTAAGGAATTTTTTCAGTCTCCATTACTGTAATAAAATTATCATCAGTCTCCGGAAAATTCTGAAATTCCGACAACCTATAGATAAAATAAGTATCCTTTGTGTAATCTAACGAGGTGAGTACCAAACGTGCAGATTCCATTTGCATAAATGAAGGCCAGTAATCATTCAATTGAGCCTTTCCTTGGCTTAGCGCTATTAGTTGCGTTCCCATTCCCCAGTCTACAGTGATAAATTGAGCATCCGGATGCCTGTTGGTAAATACAGCTAAATCATAAATGCTTGGATCCCAGTTTGCATTAGATGGGGCCTTAAATGCTTGGATAGATATTATATTAGATACAATCATGGCCATACTCATAGTAATTACAGCAATGATTCCAAAAGTCTTAACAGTCTTTAACAATTTTCCAGAAGTTATTGTTCCAAAATAATTTCCTATTAAAGGTGCTAATAAAAAGCTAGGAAAACAAGCTATAACAGCGGCATGATGTGGCCCGGTAGCAGTTTTGGTAAGCATAAAAGCAAGCACAGTAAAAACCACAAAAACAAATACAAAAACCAATTGTCTAGATATGGAACGGATATAGCCTCTAAATATCCCCACTAAAGCCACAACTGTAATAAAAATATATGCTGACCACATCAGAGGTCCTAGTCTAAAACCATCTCCGCTAACAAAATTCAAAGGTCCTCCTGCCACCAAAGTGTAATTAAGAAGGGTTAATGAATAAGACAGCCGACTTCCCCAACCCTGAATAATAGGATCCATCTGGTGAGTAACCATGACTGCCCAAGTCATACCAACTGCAAAAATAGCGGCTAAAAGTCCAAATTGGAAACAAGCATTCACAGGAAAAGATTTTATATAGCGATTACATCGGGATGAAAACACAAGAATAATTGCCCCTACGGCGGCACCAACAATCCAAAGAAAATTTAATTTATCAAAAACACCAAGAATAATAGCCAATATAGAAATCCAAATACCAGTAGGACGCCCATTACTCCACCAAAGAGCTATTCCGTAGATTAATAGACCCCTAAATAAAAACATCAAAGCCGTAGGTCCCCAATCGAGCCTGCTATGCATCAAAAGACTTGGGTCAAACAATATAAGAGGGGCAGCAATTAGAGCAGTCCGCCATCCAAATAATTTCTTTGTTGAAGCCACAAGAAGTAAACCACCAGCAATTCCAAATAAAATTGCTGGGAACCTAATCGTCCATGCATTAACAGGGGCTACAAGAAATATCAAATAATAAATCCAAGCCTTTAATGCGCCTAGATAAGCCATCAAAAAAATCGGAATATTGGCGATCTTCAATGCAATGAAACTGTTTGTTGGTGCCCCAAGAGCCGCATTTACAAATAATGTTTCATCATAGTACAAACCAGGAAGAGAAAGATCCCAAGCCGCTAATATAACTGCAGAAACCGCGATCAATAAAATAACCCACTTATACCCCTTCTCACTGAAAATAAAAACAATCCATGCCTTCAACTTTAGTTTAAGATATTCCACTTAAATTTAATTTATTTTCTTTTGTATATAATATCCTCCAGCTTCTTTTTAAAAACAAATTTGTCGTAGCCAAAAAAATTAACAACTATAGCCACCAAAATCCCAATAATAGTATTGTTCATATAATCAATGCCAGTTGCGGCCAAAACAGGGAACAAAAACACCCTAATCAAGAAAGAAAAACCAGTGACTAAGTGAAAATACCAGAATACCTTAAAGAAATTTCTCGTAGTCTCATATTTATATCTCCACGTGATAAAAGAATGCAAAAACAAGCCAATTAGAACGCTTATCTCAATGCTAATTATATTTGCTATCGGCTGCAAATCGAAACTCTCAAACCCAAAATAATTTACCAATAAATATATCGCCAATATTTGAGATAAAGCCACGAAAACACCATTAATTCCATATTTTACAACATGAGCAAACCCAGAAGTATTATATTTAAAAATACACCATAACGCCCTCACGCCATCCTTCCACCCAATTTTTTTCCCCTCATTGTATGTCCTGCCGTAATAAGATATTCCCACCTCAAAAACACGAACATTTTGAGTTCTTGTCATCTCCCCGATCTTTGCAGTTATCTCAGGTTCAAATCCAAATCTGTTTTCCTCGATATTAATTTGATCAAGTATTTTCTTGCGAAATACCTTGTAGCAAGTCTCCATGTCGGTCAAATTCAGATCCGAAAAAGCATTCGAAAACCAAGTTAACATTCTATTCATCATTGAATGCCAAAAATACAAAACTCTATGAGATTCTCCTCCAACAAAGCGTGATCCATAAACGACATCAGCCTTATTGTCCAAAATAGGCCTAAGCAGTTTTTGATATTCATTCGGATCATATTCCAAGTCAGCGTCTTGAATAATGACAAAATCACCAGTCACTTTTTTGAAACCAGTATTCAAAGCCCCACCCTTTCCTTTATTTGTTTCATGATAGAAAATATGAACATCAGGGGCGTTTATTTTTTTCAAGATATCCGTTGTTCCATCTTTCGAACAATCATCAACTAAAACAATCTCTCTTTTAGTGATTTCTTTGGGCAAAGGAGCCTCTTTAACCGCTCGAAGAATTTCGAGAATAGTATTCTTTTCGTTATATACTGGAATGACAATTGAAAGCTTCATGATTTTATTTTTTTCCTTTTAAAAACAGACTACCGACCGAAATTATATCATATCCCAAATTTTGCAATTCTTTGAAATCTACCGACAACATCCTGCGCCCATCCATTATCAAATAAGGGGCAGGACAAACAGATTTTATAACTTCCCCCAGAGCCATGAATTTTGGCCAATCAGTCAAAATCAGACAAGTATCAGTATTAATCAAAGCCTCTTTTTCTGAATTAAAATAATCGATTATCTTGTAATCTAAATTTTCTGACGAATCAAATAACGCTTTAAACATCGGCATCGCCACCGGATCGTAAATTTTTATTTCCTTCACTCCCTTTTCAATCAAAGATTTAACAACATTTATAGCACTCGAATTGCGAACATCATTCGTGTTTTGCTTAAAAGCAACTCCCAAAATTGCGACTTTTTTATCCTTCCAAACAAAACCAGCTTCCTTTTCAGCACGACTGAAAAAATTATCTCGTTGAAAATTATTTGAATTCAAAACTTGCCTTACCAAGCCCGATCCAACCCCGATTTCCTCCAACTGATAAGCTAAAGAAGCTGCATCTTTAATAAAACAACTACCCCCAGCATAAACACTGTCGTAAAAACCCCAATTCCCAATACGACCATCGCTCGTCAAAATTTTTCGTAAATTTTCGAAGTTAACATTGTCAAAATTTTCGCAAACCCTCCCAACAACATCAAAAGTAACAGCCAAACGATTAAATAACAGATAATTTGCCAATAATTTTCCAGCAGCCGCTTCCTCAGGCGTAACTTCAATATATTTTACAGAAGAAGAATTCAAAAATCGTGCATAAATTTGACGCATCACCTTAAAATCTTCTTCTTTCTCGGCACCTACAACAACCCTGTCTGGATGAACAGACCCAAAAATCGCCTTACCTTCAATTAAAAATTCAGGATTAGAAACAACTCCGAAATTTTTAACACCATATTTTTCCATCAGTCCACGAGTCTCATCAACCATTGCAATCGGCACAGTACTTTTATTAACCACAACAACATATTTACTTTGCAAACCATTATTTCTTTTCTCTAAATTTTGAGCCAATTTTTCCGCAGCAATATGATAATAAGTTAAGTCTGACTGACCGGCCACTCCATCTTTTTCAGGCGTTGGCAAACACATAAAAACAGCATCCACCAAATCCAAACACTTCGCCACCTCAGAATAATTAGTCGTAAAAGTAATATTGTTCTTGTTTTTTATCAAAATATCTCCCAACCCATCTTCAAACAAACAAGATTCTATTAATCCGATATCGTTAGAACCAAGTTTTTTTATTTTTTCCTCATCAATATCGTACAACAAAACATCATGCCCAGCATCAGCCATTACAGCGGCAGAACAAGCCCCTACAAACCCAGCTCCAACGTATAAAATCTTCATACCTTTGCTTTAAAATATTCAATTGTTTTCAGCAGACCTTCTTCCAAATTTATTTTAGGATCCCAATTTAAAATATTTTTGGCTTTTGTTATGTCTGGCTTCCTTTGTCTAGGATCGTCCACGGGTAAAACCTGATGAATAATTTTACTTTCAGCCCCAGTTAACTGAATTACTTTTTCAGCCAATTCTAAAACGGTAAACTCGACAGGGTTCCCAAGATTTATCGGGCCGGTAACAGAATCTTCTGTATTCATCATTTTCATCAAACCATCAACCAGCTCACCAACATAACAAAAACTTCTAGTTTGCAAACCGTCACCGTAAACAGTTATATCTTCGTTCTCAAGAGCCTGCAAAATAAAATTTGAAACAACTCGCCCATCATCCACGGCCATATTTGGACCATAAGTATTAAAAATTCTGACTATTTTTATTTTCAAATTATAAGTCCGCAAATAATCAAAGCACAAAGTCTCCGCACAGCGCTTACCTTCATCATAACAAGCTCTTGGACCATCTGGATTAACATTGCCACGATACTCTTCTGTTTGCGGATGCACTTCCGGATCCCCATAAACTTCCGAAGTAGAAGCCTGTAAAATTTTAGCACCTTTTTCTTTAGCTAAGTTCAACACATTAATCATCCCAATAGTGTTTATTTTCATTGTTTGAACAGGATCCTTTTGGTAATGGATAGGAGAAGCCGGACAAGCCAAATTATAAATTTCATCAATCTTTTCTTCTACAGAAATAGGCTCAACAATGTCTTTTTCGATTAGTTTAAAATTTGGATTATTTAAAAACCCTATTATATTTTCCTTTTTACCAGTCAAAAAATTATCCACGCAAATCACTCGATTGTTTTCTAACAAAAGCCGCTCACACAAATGCGAACCTATAAATCCAGCCCCTCCAGTCACTAAAATACTTTTCATCCTGTTATTTTTTACAAAACTCACCCCCTATAATACATGCTTAGCGAAATAAAATCATTAATTTATTCAAACTACCCACAAAGGATTTGACTGTAAATAAAGAACAATTCATTGTACAATCAACATAACAATCAACATGCTAATGGATTTAAAAAATAAAAAAATTCTATTAACAGGCGGCTCGGGCTTTCTCGGAAGTTTTATTCATGAAATATTAACAAAAAGAGGAATTCCAGAAAGCAATATCATCATCCCGCGTTCAGAAATAGACGACCTACGTAAACCCGAGATTTGTCACAAAGTCGTCCAAAACATCGATATAGTAATTCATCTTGCCGCCAAAGTAGGCGGAATTGGCTTTAACATGGAACACCCAGGAGAACTTTTTTACGAGAACATTGTTATGGGTGCCCATCTAATGGAAGAAGCTAGATTAGCTAAAGTCCAAAAATTTGTAGCAATAGGTACTATATGCGCCTATCCAAAATTCACACCAGTACCATTTCATGAAGATGATATTTGGTATGGCTATCCAGAAGAAACCAACGCTCCTTACGGATTAGCAAAAAAAATGCTATTAGTCCAAAGTCAGGCCTATAGAAAACAATACGGATTCAACTCGATCCACCTCTTACCAGTTAATTTATATGGCCCAAGAGATAATTTTTCCCCAGAAAGCTCCCATGTCATTCCAGCTTTAATCAAAAAATGCATAGACGCAATAAACAACAAAGATGCATTTATAACGGTTTGGGGAGACGGAAGTGCCTCGAGAGAGTTTTTATACGTAGAAGACTGTGCGAAGGCAATTGTTGCAGCCACAGAGGCCTACGACAAAGACGCCCCAATCAATTTAGGAGCCGGCATGGAAATCACAATCAAAGACCTCATTCACCTCATTGTTAAAATAACAGGATTCACAGGCGAAATTCGCTGGGACACTTCCAAACCAAATGGCCAGCCAAGAAGATGCCTAGACGTATCAAGAGCCGAAAACGAGTTTGGATTTAAAGCAAAAACAAACTTTGAAGAAGGATTAGCAAAAACCATAGACTGGTACAAAGCCCATCAACATTAATTCTATGCTTTCGCAAGAATTAACACTCCCGTAATAATAATCAAAATGCCTAAATACTGAAATATAGACAATTTTTCCCCAAACAAAAAATAAGAAGCAACAAGAACAAGAACAAAATTAATACTTGTTATCGGGTAAACAACACTAATTTTTAATTTAGAAAGCACCAGAAGCCAAAGCAAAAAACTCACCCCATAAAAAAATAAGCCAATCAATAAATAAGGGCTCTTTATTACATTCATGATCAGGGCAGCCATGTTTGCGAACGAAAAATTTACACTCCCAACAACAATCATCCCCTGCTTAAACAAAAGCTGACTTAAAACTGTCGTAACCGTTGCAATCCCAAGCAAAATATAACTTTGCATCATTTTTTCTTAATAATTATATATTCAAGCATTCCTAATCTTCTCAGCAATGGAACACGATAAAAAGATACATTAATGAAGTTAGATAAAAAAGGTATATTTGCAGGTATCAAAAGTCTCCAATTTCTTTCGATAGTGACAAATCCATTTTTAGCTAAAATTTTTTTTAATTTAAAATATGGGATTCGATAATGAGGACCCTCTGGCATTTTCAAAGACAACTTTTCAAGAAACATCAAAATTGGCTCCCAGATTGGATTTGCGTATGTAAAAATAACTTTGGTTTTATTGTTACATCTTTTAGCTATTGCCTTAATCGTACTTGGAATATTTTCAAGATGCTCAATAACATCAGCAAGAAAAATATATTCAAAAACATCTTGTGTCACAAAATCCTCAATGGCAGCAACCTTAAATTGACCAATTGGATATTTCTTTCGAGCTATTTTGATCATTTCAGGGCTAATATCAATACCTATCGCCAAGCCTGCATCAAGTCCTGATATCAAATCACCCGTACCACATCCTATTTCTAAAACAGCTTTTCCCTTTGGTATCAATTGCCTATATAAACTTTTAAGATTTTTATAATAATACCAATTTTTCTTTTTAAAATAATCATATTTTGCCGCAATAGTATCAAAATGTTTTTTTACAGTCTTGCTCATTATTTCAAATAAATTTAATTTTTCTAGAAGCAAAAGCGCACATTCTCAATAAAATTACCCCATGCTTAAAACGACTAATATTTGTTGAACCATAGGTTCGCTCCTTGTAACGGATAGGAATTTCAACAATCTTTAGATTTAATTTAGACGCACCAAAAATCAGATCAAAATCCCCAAACGGATCAAACTCTCCAAAAAACTTTCTTCCAGCCTTCAAATATTCATAATCCGACTTAAACAACACCTTGGTCCCACAAAGAGTATCTTTAAATCGCTGATCAAGAAGCCACGTGAACATCATGCTGAAAAATTTATTTCCAATAATATTCAAGAATTGCATAGCTTTCTTCTCCATATTATAAACAAGTCTACTGCCATTTATAAACTCACCCTTTCCAGAGGCAATAGCATCGTAAAATTTTGGCAAATCCTCTGGAGGAACAGTTAAATCAGCATCAAGGATCATCAATATATCGCCGGTAGCCATATTATAACCTTTGCGTACCGCATCACCCTTCCCCCTACCCTCTTGTTGTCCTATTTTTATATCATGAGTACCTTTGTATTTTTCGACCATTTCCTTAATTTTTTGCCAAGTATCATCAGTCGAATTCCCTTCAATAAAAATAATTTCTGTATGACTACCCATTTTAGGCGTACGAAGAATTGCCTTTTCAATATTTCCACTCTCATTACGAGCAGGAATTACGACAGAAACAGAGTATTTATTCTTCCATACAGTTTCGCTCTCTTCAGGCATTGGCTTTGCTAAAACATAATCTGTAACACAAAGCTTCCTAAAAATAGGCAACTTTGCGACATATTTGTTTAAGAACCAAGAAATTACAGGAATATAGAAAGGGACCATAAGCCTTTCTCCCCCCTTATATGGATCAAAGCCAGCAAGATAAAGAAGATTCTTGACGTCTGCGCGAGATAGCCAATTTTGCTCCGGCTGCTTCATTCTTAATCTCAAAAATTCTCCAAAAGAGAAAAATGGCTGCCAAAGAAAATTATAATAAGTAACAATTATTTTAGTATGCGAATGAGAAACCTTCTTTAATTCCGCAAAGACTTTCTGGACATCTTCCAAATAACCAATAGTGTTCGAAATAATAATATAATCAAACTTTCTTTCGAAATTAATGTTCTCAGCATCCATAATCTGAAAATGTATATTCGGATACTTTTTCTTAGCGATTTCAATCATTTTTGGACTAAAATCAATGCCGGTTTTGTTTTTAGTTTTCAAATTCGCAAGCAAATCACCAGTCCCACAGCCAACTTCCAAAACAGAAGCATGTTCAGGAATCAAATAATTAGAAAAATTTTCCAAATCTTTCCAGTAATATTTGTTTTTGTTTTTCCACTTATCCCTTTTCTCTGCTATTTTTTCAAAAAATTCCAAGTTTTTTTTCATAAGTTTATTATACTAACTATCAAATATTTTATTGCTTAGCAATTTGAAGATCATCCAGCCAAACTGAACTATCACCACGATTCCAAAAATAGATTTTCAAATTATCCCCCTTAAAACTATCCGGAACTTTAAACTCAAGTGTCACTTTTTCCCATCCATTGCTATCAGTTTCAACAGATTCTTTACTTTGTTCGTAAAACAATTTATCTGCTTCCGCAGATGCAACCAAAAACGCCTCATTATTGCCAGGTGAGCGCCAAACGCTAATCTGAAACAAATCACCAGCTTTTACACCATGAAATTCATAATTCATTCCATAATTATCCAAACCTAAAAGTTTGAAAGCATATTTCCCTGAACGAGCTTTGTCATTAACCAAACCTAAGTTTTTGCAAAATTTCGTACCATCTTTCAACAGAATCCACTGTTTATCATCACTAAAAGTTTCAAAATCATTCTGCAAAGACACAATCCATTGTCCATCAAGACTAAAATTCTGCGACGACACTCTGGGAACAAGATCTTTAAACAATCCAGACTTTTCAACATCAATCTGATAAACCACCTGCTCCATACGATCAAAAAGCTTTTTTAATTTAAGACCATCTTTCTCGAGAGAACTAAGTTCTTCAGAAGATAATGGACCGCCTACAAGCAAAAGCTTATTTCCAAATTTTTCAACAAGCTCTTTGCCAGAAATATTTTCCTCCCACAGCTGAAAACTTTTTTCCCAAGCATTATAAAACAACTTATCGGGGAACAATTGCATAAGTTTTTCAGTACTATCCTGCCTTGAAAAAACATTCCCGAACTTTAGCGACGAATATTCGCTTAATGAATACCGAAAATAATAATAATAAATCTTCCCAAAATCTTTATAGTCCCGCTCAAGTAGAGAAGATATTTCATTGGTGCCTTGATTTAAAAGACGATTGGCTTCGTATGAAGTAATCATGTAAGGAAAATTGAGTAACGAACCAATTGTGACAGCGACAAACATGACAAGCATAAAAAATTTAGGAATAGATGGCTTCTTCTCCTTCATGTATCTACTTGTCAGCAAATAGACTAAAACCAGCGCAAACCCGGAAAGACTTATTGCAGGAAAAAGATAATGATTTTGAGCGTAATGCTTTGCAACCATCAGAATACTGCCAAATTGAGCAATTAGAACAACAAGAAGCAAATAAAATTCTTTTTTAAATTCCTTAAATCTATGATTCTTAACAACAAACAAAGTGAATAATAAAACAACCACTGACAATAACATTACAGCTATCATTGATTTGTTATTTTCAATAATTGAATTCAATGAAGAAAAATATACCGCCGAATCAATAAAACCAGTATTCCCAGCACCATAAATCCCTGTATGAGTACCAATATTAAAAACCCAATCAAACATTGCAGGATAACGTGGAACGGCCGGAAGAGTAAACAATACAAATGAAAAAATTATTGAAACAACATAAATCAATTTATTAAGCTTCCCCTTTAATAGAAGGAAAGGAATTACTAGAATGGGTAGAAATGTAATTTTTGTAGCCATACCAAAACCACCAATCAACCCAAACAAAAGCGGATATCCTTTCCAACATTGATCTCGAGAAATATAAAATTTTATCAAAAGCATTGTCAGAACGGCGGTCACTGTAAATAAAAACTGTTCAGGAGCAATTTTCGTAAAAAGCTCCTGAACCAAGGTAACCGACAAAAATGGTGCAATTTGGAGCAACAATCCCGCCAAAAAACTTCCCAAAAACAAAAATGTTACCAACCCGAGTATTAGTAATACATAAGCGTTTACAGCAATAAAACTTTTACGCAAAACTTCAATATAATATTCCGAGTTAAGCAAAACATCTGTTTGAAAATCATTGTCCGAAAATCGGAAAAAATGAGTCATTCTCAAGACCAGAGCATTGTAAGTCTGAACTGTTGTCCCTGGATGGTCGTGATGACCAACAGTTTTCCACATGGCAATATTTACTCCGTTCATCAAATATGCACTTTCCGGATCAGAGGTATATTTGACCCGCTCAAACTGCAATCCAGTAATTAAAAAAAACAATGGAATAATAATCAATAATAAAAACTTAAGCTTTTTAATCATATTTACGTAACATTTAGACTATAGAGAATATTTTCCCAAGCTGATTCCGAACGTAATTCAAGCCACAATCGTTCTCTACACGCTTAGAAGCATTAAGGCTGATTTTATTCCAAAGAGCTTCATCGTTATACAAAGCAATCATTTTTCCGACAAAATCTTCGCTATCACGCGCAACTAACAATTCTTCACCATCCTTCCATTCAGTTTGTTCCGCAATAAGACCTGTCGCCACAGATGGCAAACCAAAAGCAGAAGCACCTAGCAGTTTTATTGGAACACCAGCCGCAAATCTAGTAGGAACTATGAAAAGCTTAACTTTATTATAAAACTCAGAAAGATCATCAACCTCCCCAACAACCTCCACCTCATCAAATTCAACATAATTTCTTATATTAGACTTATTGGTACCAACAATGTAAAAATTACTTTTAATTTCTTTTCTAAATTTAGGGTAAATTTCCCGAAGAAAATATCTCAAAGAATCATAATTTGGATTAGCAAGATCTGAATTCTCAACGCTGCCAACGAATAAGATTCCTTCTCTTTTTGAAAATCCAGGAACATTTTTTTTAACATCAAAAACATCTGAAATAACGAAAATGTTTTTATATCCTTTGTTCGCAAACATTTTTTTCTCTTTTTCGGTAACAACTGTTACACAATCAGCATTTTTAGCCAAATCCAATTCCTTATTTATTTTGGCTTCAATGTATTCTTTAGTATTTTCTTTGCCATTTAATTCATCAAATTTCAATTCCCTAACAGAATATACGGCTTCAGCATCATAAATAATTTTAGCATTTGAATCTGCCTGCCTAACGTAATCGCCTATCGCAGACATATTGTGAGGCCGACTAATCATAATATATTTATACATTCCTTTTCTTTCTTCAAAAAAATCTTCAAACCTTTCTACTTGAATATTTTTTTCAATATTCCTCAAACGTCCCTTTCTAATAACAACTTCAACACCCATTTCTTGTAACTCAATCAACGCCTGCTCCTCTGGCTCATAACTCGCCAAAGGAAAAAAAGTAACATTAAAACCCATGGCGATAATTTCCTTAAGAAGTCCATATGCTCTCGGAAAACCACTTCCACGTTTAGGGTTAGGCGGCGTATCATCAACAATTAAAACATTTTCCCTCTTACCGTAAACTCTCCCCAATAAAAGATTTCTGTCGCTATATTCATAAAACGAATCTAAAACGTTTTTCCACTTATTAACAAATTTTTCTCGATTTCGCGTTTGCAACCTCACCGCGTTTTCAGATTGATGACTAACAAACTCATAATGCTTTATCTCCGCAAAAGGCTGATATACGATTTTATATCCTCTTCTCAAAAGCGTCATACAATAATCCACTTCTTCATAATACGCAGGAGCAAATAATTCATCAAAACCACCAACGTCTAAAAATAATTTCCTAGGTGTCATAAAAAACGCACCAGAACAATAATACACCTCTTTAACGTAAGAATATTCGGATTTATATGGATCATCTCCCCTTCCATAACCAAGAGTAGACCCGTCTTTCCAAATGATACTTCCCGCTTCTTGCAATGTATTATTGGCAAATATCAGTTTGCCTCCGACGACCCCAATAGAATCGTCTTTTTCCAAAGTAGATAGCAGTTTTTTTACAGAACCAGGTTTTATCAAGGTATCATTATTCAAAAACAATAAATACCTCCCTTTGGCATATTTAACGGCATTGTTGCAATTTCTAAGAAACCCTAGATTCTCAGGATTTCTTACAACCTTAATATTTTCAACATATTTATCAATATTTAGAGTATCATCCTTGGAATTATCGTCTCCAATAATAACCTCGTATTCAAAACCAGACGTATTCTTCAATAAAGACCCCAAACAATTAAGAGTGTAATCAAATTGATTATAAACTGGGATTATTATTGAAACCAAAGGGTCATCGCTCCTTTTAAAAACAATCTTTCTATATCTTTTTATTAACCTAAAAATGATTGAATTAATCTTTTTCAAACCAACGCATGGATACAATAAAAATTGGCCAGAAAATCCTAACAAAACCCCTCTTTTTGTTCCAACAGGGAACAACAATCTCAAAGGCCAAGTCATAAATCTTCCCAATTTATATGAAAAAGATTTTCTTACATCATTCAAAACCAAGTTTGATTCAGCCAATTTATTTTCTAAATCCTTGATATTTGCATTTAAGTCTTCTGTATATTTATCCATATCTTCATTTGAAAATCACAAGCAAATTCTACATAATCTTAGGCCTCAATGATACCCTTTTTCATTATTTTATAACTTTGATCTGCTTATAAAGAACGCCACCAGGAACAATATTATCCATCTGATGAAACTCAAATTTCATTCGATACACGCCTGGTTTTTGCAAAGCCACGACAGGTAAATCAAATTCATAAGAATCGCCTGTATTCAAATCAACATTCTTATCAAATTCCAAAGTATTAACTTGAGGAATTTTTGGAAGCATTTTTCCAGTCGTTTTTAACGAAAAATCAAATTTTATTTGCCTAAAACATACCGCTAAAACTCTCCGATCGCCACTCCCCGCAGCAGACATTGCATTTGGCAATTCAAATCGCAATACCACCTTTGAATTAACAATATATTGTTTTGGTATTTTTATTTTATATGTGCCAGAAGAAAAAACATCCCAAGAACCAAAAAAATGATCATCAACATAAATATTTATTAGCTGAGAATCCCCTTTTTTTAGAACAAATACGCCGTTCAAATCAGCTTCCATCAAAACATCTTCGGTCACTCCAGCCAAAGGCACTTCTAAACCAGCCTCCTTTCCATTTGTCCAAGTAAACATGTTCTCTGGATCACTCCACCCATACGACTGATAAGCACCAGCATTCCCGCCAAGGCCAAAATTAATAGAATTAACATCTCCATGATCAAAATTTTTCACGAAATAACCCTGCCAATAATTTAAATTCGCAAAGCCTTTATTTGTAATTTTTATTTTTGCAAGAAATTTCTCGTTAACATGCATGACACTTGGCACATTTACCTCCATCAACACTTTTTGAAAATCAACCTTATCCTTAAACAAAAGCTGTTTAGAAAGAATGTTTTTGTCTAAAAAAGGCTTTATGTCCTCGATTAATTTCTCGGTTCTTATCTTTTTACCATAAAAATTAACGTGATAAAGCGTATCAAAAATCAACGATCTCTCGAAAAGATATCTCTCTGGGCTTCCAATCACTGGGAACTTAGCGTCGGCTTTCATAAAATCATAAAATTCAGATATTACATCTTTTTGCTCACCAGTATAACAATCCTTGAAAAAAACCGGAGGACCAAACAAAACCTTCACTCCTTTTTTACTCATCAACTCATTAAATTGATTTAAAAGAGCCAACGCATATGAAAAATTAGTCCTATTCAAATCACTATCACAAATAACATTGCCTTTAACCCAAAGCCTATAATGTGAAATCGAATCACCATATTTGTTAAAATTTTCTCTGAGCGAGGATTCTACAACAGGAGTTGTGTCTAAATATTTAACCCCAAGAGTACTAAGCCATTGTGCAAAAGGCCCCACGGAATAGTCTTCAGGAAAATCAAAATATTTAATGACTTCGGTGTACAAACTTACAAAACGATATAAATAAACAAGATCGTTATGATAATCAATATATTCTGGCAAAACCACAACTATATCACTAGGATCCAAATTGGTATCTTCAATTAACTTAAAATAAGTTTTATAACGATACCCACCACTTGTCCCTAAATTAACAACGTTGTAACCAGTCTCATATTGCAATAATTCGCTATCTACCCCAAGTCCAACATTAGAACCTCCAACTAATATTATTTTGGGAGAAAACGCACTTTTCAACAAAGAATCTTTAGTTTTAAGAAGAACCTTGTGATAAGAATAATCGCCATTCAAAGGCACAAACCTAATCCCCAAAACAACCAAAAACACTAATATGATCCAAAATGCCAAGCCTCTTAAAATCCTTCTAATTATCATAATCAAAACTTAAAATATACAAATTCTGTATAACCAAACTGACCAAAAAACAAAATCCCCAAAATAATAAAATACAAAAACGACCATCTCAAAACAACAGGCAATTTCATTTGAAAATCACCCATTCTAAGCGTCTTTCCTTGGCAAACATGCACAACCCCCATAAACACAAGGAACATCGCCATAGCTTTCATCCAAGGCAAAGACAACCCAAGTCCATCCACGAAAGCAGAAAAGACCTCAGCATCGTTAAAATAAACAAAAATCTGCCCAAAATTATCAAACAAATGATTAACTATATAAAAAGCATCACTAATTGAATTGGCCCTGAAAAATATCCATGCAAATAAAACTAAAATTGTCGTCCATGTGACATGACGACAACAGCAGATGCCTCAGCATCTCCTGACCATACATATACCGAACACCTTTCGGAAATCATTGTAAACGCTGCCAGCTGTGACACAAATGATAATCACATTAGCTGTTCCTACTCTATCACTAATTGTTCGCTTACTACAACATCGTCCACGACTGCTACGATATGTCAGCAGCATCTGTATCAACATCGACTTGTCTATATACAACACTTCCTGTCCCCTCATCACGCACGAGCTCCAATTCACACACATATTCCTGCATGAAATCTAGAGACTCCAGTGCTTCTGCGTACTCCTCTGCAATCAAAAATAGAGCTTCCGACAGTCTTCCCACATCCAACGAGCTCTTCTCCAATCGGTCAGTTAGCGCCAACACCAAAGGAGACGACTCTAACGACTTCAATTCGTGTGCAGCTGAGGCGTTCTCAGACATTCCGGACACTGTCGTCAGGTCATCCAGATCTAGACATCGATTGTTCTTCGTATATGAATCCACATTGCTCTCGTTCTGACAAGTCTGACATGCTGAGATCCGCACTTCCAGCTCCTGTACTCGATCAGCAGCGTCATTGAACATGGATGTTATTATAAACAGCTCCTCCAGGTCGTTATTAAGAAACTCCTCAAGCTCCGAAGACTTTGTCTCGAGTGACGATACATACTCTTTTAGCTCCTCTATTTGGACTGTTGCATCTTCAAACTTTCTTGTCATGGAAAGCAGTTCTCCGATGAGTTCCTGGCATTCACTGTGTGTGGTTTTAACGAGTTGACATGCCTCTCCTGGCGTAGATTCCAATCCACTTGAAGTGTGCCGTTTCTTGTTCGTAGGAGGCATCCATACGCACTTCTCAGAAAGTAATATTACCTTCTCGGATAATCTTACCAACTCAAATATAACCTGCTCGGACCTCGTAGTCACGAGTAATATTTTCTCTGATATTCTTCCCACATCTGATGTGACCTTTTCAAGCTTTGCAGTTAGCACACACCTGGAGGCCTCACTGTCAGCCAGCTTGGTCTCAGCAAGCGCAAGCTGCGCAGTTGCTGCGGATAAGGCTTCCGAGGTATGCCGCAGCTGATGCTCCATGTCTGAGGACTTGGAATCAAAACCTGAAAGAGACTCCAACGCGTTTATACGATCCTTTGTGTTCATTAACTCCGTTGTCATCGCCAAAAGCTCCACATCCAAATATTTGCTTATGATATTGCTATCCTGAAGTTGGCCCTCCAACTCCTTACACTTCGCCTCCAGAGATGACACGTATGCTTCCAGCTCCTTATCTCGACCTGTTGCTGTCACATGACACTCGGACCCCCCGCATGCAGTGGACTGTGACTTGTGTCGTCTATTCAAATCTCCTATTGTTACCATGAGCCTTCTGATCTCACAATTATGTTCTATCTCCGCTGACTTCAACCGGGCAGTTGTGACGTCTAGCTTCCCTCTCGTTGCCGACAGCTCTGCATCGATAGCCTGACATTCGGTGACCTTATCTTGAAGTTGAATCTCCAGCTCCACTAGTCGGGCTGTTGCATCTTCCAACTTCGTTGTCAAAGACAAAGACTCGCAGTTACTTTCGATCTCCGCTGACTTCAACCGGGCAGTTGTGACGTCTAGCTTCCCTCTCGTTGCCGACAGCTCTGCATCGATAGCCT
>CAINDQ010000064.1 GCA_903847465.1 uncultured Candidatus Peregrinibacteria bacterium | reverse complement strand
TTATCAAAATATTTTTGCAAAGCCTCACTCGAAGTTAAATAAACCAAAAATTCCCAAGCAGCATCTGGATTTTTGCAATTTCTAGAAACCGTTTCAGCGAAATAACTGGCATATGTGACCCTTTTTCCTTGAGAAGCATCTGGATCATAAACCTGAGGAATTGCCGCAATCCTAATTGCACTTTTGTTAATTGTAAATTGTCCCTTTGCCTTCAAAACATCCATTCTATTCACAATATCGTTATACGTATACGCAAACCCAATCATCATTGAAACCTTGCCTGTGGCAAAAGCATCTATCTCTTTATAGTCAGAATTCGGATCGGCACTCTTTGGACCCCATGTATAATATTTCTGATTAGGATCTGCGAAACTCACGAATAAATTTAAGGCCTCAAGTCCTGGAAAGGCCAATAAGCCTTCCGCACTTCTGGCCGCAAAAGTAGCTTCTGAAATATCTGTATTATAAAAATCAACGCCATACTGCAAAAACAATAGATACAAAATATCCACAGCCCGACTGATATTATCTGCACGTCCCATCGCAATTCCAGAAACATCAAAATCGGTCTGACTCCCTGAAGTAGGCTTATTTAACAAGGCAACATCTTCCTTAATCCCCTCCCATGTTTTTGCCGGCTTTCCTCCTCTTTCCGGTATTCTGTCTTCATACTGATCTTTATTGTAATACAAAGCCAAAGTATCTACGGTCATCGGAACACCATAAACCTGCTCATTTCCGTCTTTATCCACTCTGACCAAATCACTATTTGCCACATCGACGAAAACATCAGCAAACACATCGACAGTTCCGAGTTTCTCAGGCAATGGAGCAACTTTCCCTAAATTTGAGGCATACCACCAGTTTGGCATGGAAAAAATATCCGGTCCTTTTCCCTCAGCCATTTCACTCAAAATAACTTTTTGATACTCATCAAAGTCAGAAAACTTTTTATAATTTATTTTAAGTCCAGGATTTTTTGAAAGATACGCATTAATAATTGGATCCATAACATCAGCACCATCAAACACTTTGTAGTAAGTCAGTTCCACGTCAGTAGTTTTTTTCTGAGTAGTTGTTGGAGTTTTTGTACGACAACCATAACTGCTAAAAACACCAAAGAACAGAGCGACCACCACCAAAAGAGATAGTACTTTTTTTAATTCTATTTTTGATTTCATAGGAGTGAGTATTTTAATTTTTAATTTAAAGAATGAGCAAAACCTCTGCGCTTAGGACAAAAATCGTCACTCTTACCACAGCCTGAGGAACAACCTCCTTCACAATTACCACCACATTCTCCACCACCACAACCTTTTGACTTTATACCAAAACCTGAAGATAACAAACGTGTGATTTTTTTGCTATCACAAGCCACACAAGCCACATCTTTTGCTTTCACAATTGAAGACACCAAATGCTCGAAAACAGAAGAACAGCTCTCACACTTATATTGGAAAATAGGCATATAAAATTGCTTAAATCAAAGCCTATTATAATCAAAACAACTCAAATACAAAAGCAAAAATAGGAACATATCCCTAAAGATTTTTCAGAGATAGTTCCTATTTTAGACAAAAAGCCTTCTTTTATTCCGATACAATTTTACGCCTCAACAAGTTCCTCCCTCTCTTCTTCCTCAGGAATATCCTGAATAGAGACTTCACCTTCACCATGCTTAGACTTTTTCCAAGTGAGAATATTTACATTATCAGCGACGATTTCTGTTCGATAATGTCTATTCCCGTTTTTGTCATCGAAAGAATTGTTCATCAATTTTCCTTCGACATAAACAGCAGTGCCTTTTGCCAAATATTTATCACAAATATCCGCAAGCCCTCTAAAAGCTACAATTCTGTGGAAATCAGCCATTTCTGACTTTTCTCCATTTTTTTCTTTTATCAGATAATTTGTAGCCAACGGAAACTGTGTTACGGCAATTCCCGTTTTTGTCTGACGCAATTCAGGATCGGCAGCCAGATGCCCCATCAATACAACACGATTGATACTTCTCATAGTTTTTTGTTAAAAAATAGTAATTTCTTTATATCAAACAAACATTAAATTTTTGTTAAATTTT
>CAINDQ010000063.1 GCA_903847465.1 uncultured Candidatus Peregrinibacteria bacterium | reverse complement strand
ACTAAAATTCATTATCATTCTCCCCTATTTCAATGAAGAACTAGGCCTTGAACTTTTGGCTAACACTAAAGAAACTTTACTTACAAACAATGTCCAATTAAAAAACATAAAACTAATCCGAGTCTCTGGCGCCCTAGAAATTCCTTTCGCCTGCTTAAAAGCTATAGAGAAATACAAACCTAACGCCGTAATTGCCTTGGGAATTATCATTCGTGGTCAAACAAAACACTTTGATCTCGTATCAGAAAATGCTTATGCCGGAATTATGAAAATACAATTGGAGAAAAAAATCCCTATTTCTTTCGGGATCTTAACTTGCGAAAACATTAAACAGGTAAAAGACCGCACAAGCAAAAAAGGGCTCAATAAAGGCAAAGAATTCGCCCTTGCCGCCTTACTTCAAACAACAATTTAATTTAATAAATATGATGCAAATTCGTACACTCAATGAGATTCCGGAAATCAAAGGCAAAAAAATCCTGCTTAGAGTCGATTTCAATGTACCAATTTCCAAAGAGACTGGAGAAATTCAAGATGACACCAGAATTGTTGAATCATTAAACACTATAAATTATTTAAGATTAAAAGGCGCAAAAGTGATCATTATGAGTCACCTAGGCCGCCCAGATGGACAAGTCAAAGAAGAATTAAGACTGACAAAAGTCGCCGCCCATCTAGCAAAACTCATTGATACGAAAGTCCAAAAAATGGACGACATATTAAGTGATGACGTCAAAAAAGCCATCAACGAAATGGAAGATGGCGATGTCCTCATGTTAGAAAATCTCAGATTTCGAGCCGAAGAAGAAAAATGCGAACCAAATTTCACCAAAGAATTAGCCAGTTTAGGAGATGTTTTTGTGAATGACGCCTTTGGCACCGCTCACCGAAAACACGCTTCTACGGCCGGTTTAGCAGATTATCTTCCTGCTTATGGGGGTTTACTGATCGAAAAAGAAATGAAAGCTTTGTCTCCTCTTTTAAGCAACGACATTGCTCGTCCACTCACTATGATTTTTGGAGGGGCAAAGATTGATACAAAAATCGGCATCATCAAAAATTTCATCAATAAGGCGGATTATTTTTTGATGGGAGGAGGAATTGCCAATACATTTTTACACGCAGCCGGTTATCAAGTAGGAGAATCTCTATGTGAAAAAGACAAAACCGAACTTGCACAAGAAATTATGTTGGAATGTGAAAAAGACCGCGAAAAATTCATCCTACCAAAAGACGTCGTAGTAGCAGACGAAGTTTCCAATACAGCCGAGACAGCTACAGTGCCAATTCAAGATGTTGTTGGGAATATGAAAATTCTAGATATCGGCAGACTTTCCGCCGACAGATATTGTGAAGTCATCGAAAAATCAGGAACAATTATTTGGAACGGCCCACTTGGTGTCACCGAATATGAACCATTTCAACAAGGTTCAAAAACAATTGCGATATGCTTGGCAAATCACAGCTGTACTTCAATTGTGGGAGGTGGAGACACTGCTGACTGCATCAAACGCCTAAACGTTCCCGTAGAAGCGTTTACACACGTTTCCACTGGTGGTGGAGCCTGCATAGAGTTCTTGGAAGGCAAACCACTTCCAGGCATCGAAATCCTCAAGAAATAGATCTTATTCTTCAGCAATCAAGTCAATCTCAACTCTGACATTTTTTGGCAAAGCCATAACACCAACTGTCGCCCTAGCAGGTTTTGGATCAAATTTAAAATACTGACCATAAACTTCATTGAATTTTGGAAATTCAGACATATCTACTAGGTAAGCTGTCACTTTTACCACTTTCTCCAAACTGCTTCCTTGATCTTCCAAAACAGCTATCAGATTTTTGATAACTTGAGCGGTTTGTTCAGAAATTCCACCAGCCACAACTTCACCCGTCATCGGATCAATTGGAATCTGTCCACTGCAATAAATATGCCCTTTGCTCATAATCGCTTGGGAATAAGGCCCAATAGCCTTTGGCGCTTTATTTGTAATAATTTCTTTCATATTTTTGGTTTATTAATTTTAATTCTTTGCTTTATAGCTTCCCAACCATACAACTCAAGTTTTTGCTTGAATCTCAAATTCAGTTTATTAAAAATCTCATTACTGAATGCATAAATTCCATAAGTGATAAAAAATGCTCCGAAAACATCAATAGAATAATGCACGTGCATCAGCAAAACTGTGATACCCATCACTATCGACCCAACAAGCATCAAACCTCTAAACAAATTGGATTTTCTAAAAAGCAAAAATGCCAAGAAAGGAATAGCTGTGTGCGCAGAAAAAAACAAATCATTCTTGAAAACAATGTTACTCCAAAAATCTCCGTTATAATTGAATCCATAAGTGAAAAAATATCCAAACGGAGGCCCGATATGAGTCAACACTATAAATCCACATCTAATTATAATTAAAAGACCATAAGTCTTCAAAGCAAACGGCACAGCTTCGGGCTCAAAAAGCATCCCGTATAAAACCATCATCGTGATCAAAATCAATGGTCCCCAATAAAATAAATAAGTCAGATCATAAGTAGGAATATTATCCAAAATAGCGTCTCCAACAGAAACATAGGTATTTGCATCAAGATAGACACTCACTATACTCCCGGCAACTATAGCACCCCCTATCATCAAAAACCCTATAATCAATGACCACACAAAGGCTCTGTCTTTCAACAAAACCTTCCAATGATGTAACGCTTTCGAAAAATAATCTTTAATCATATAATATTTGTTTTATTTTTTACTTATCTACTTGAGGCGCATCATCATCTTCCCTCGAATTTATACTCTTTGGCGCACTCCAACGTTTTATTTTATCTTTAATAATGTCCACTTTTTGACTATATCTCTCTCTGGAAACTTTCGTGACCTTGGCAAGATGATCATCTTCGATACTCAATTTTGGCGGAGGTAATGTCGCTAGAGAGAACGTACTGGTTGGCATTCCGTCCACAAGCAGTCTGGAATAAGCATTGTATTTACTCAAAGAAACAAGGTCTGGAGGCAGAACTTCTTCTCCAAATTGCTGAGAGATATATTCCGCATCATCAAATCCAACTTGGAAAGACAAAACCGTACCAACGTTGCCAAAAACCGCATCCCTTACCTCTTCCGGCATCTGCGCAATATACTGATTTGCCATCGTTAAATTCAAGTGATACTTTCTGGCCTCAGACAAAATAGTCGCAAAAGCTTCAGTGGCAAAGTTTTGGAACTCATCGACATACAGATAGAAATCTTTACGCTCTTTTTCTGGAATATTCGCCCTACTCATCGCGTCAAGTTGGAACTTTGTAATAAACATCGCACCAAGAAGAGATGAATTATCTTCACCTATTTTTCCTTTGGAAAGATTCACAATTACGATTTTCCCTTTATCCATAAAGAACCTCAAATCGATCGTACTCTTTGGCTGTCCAACAATGTTACGAATCGTAGGACTGGATAAAAATTGACCTACTTTATTCAAAATCGGAGAAATCGCTTCAACTCTAAATTTATCCTGCATCTTCTCAAATTCCTCAACCCAGAAAGCCTTTACCACCGGATCCTCAACCTTATTCACAATCATTCTTCTATACTCAGTGTCTTGCAAAATTCTAATAATTCCCAGCATTGTCGTGCCTGGATATTCGAGTAAAGCTAGAATCGTATTCCTCAAAATATGCTCAAGTCTTGGTCCCCAACTCTCCGCATAAATCTTTTTAAAAATTCCCACAAGTCCACTACACACAATCGAATTAAAAGCTGGATCAATATTTTCCAACATATTGAAAGCCACCGCATATTCCTGATCAGAAGGATCAATCAAAACCACATCGTTCACACGATTTTTTGGCACAAAATTCAAAACATTCTCGGCCAAATCTCCGTGCGGATCAATCACTCCAACACCTTTTCCCTCTACTATATCGGAATAAATCATATTCTCAAGGAGAGTAGATTTTCCCATACCCGTCTTTCCTATAACGTAAACATGCCTGCGTCTATCTAACGGCTTAATTCCAAAAACCTGCTGATTCCCACGATAATTTGTTCTGCCAAGTAAAGTGATATCAGGATCTGTTCCCTCCATTGGAAGTGTTGAAGGCGGTTCAAGTTTCTTACTCATAACCCAATAAATAGTAGGAGTTTTTACCGTCAAATTTGGCATATGATAGAGCGTCGCCAACTCCTCACTATTCATCACCATATTATCGTCAGTGATCAATCTTTCTCGATATTTACGCGCAATCGTTTCTCCAAAATAAAAATCTCTAATCTCAAATCCATTTAATTGAGGAATGTTGAATTGTTTGAATGCTCCGGCAAGTTCGCGTAGTTTCACTTTCGCCTTTTCCTGACTCTTGTGTTTTGAAGCATAAACCATTCTGACATTCACAGCATAAAGCAATCTAGCGGCCTTATCCATCGCCGCATCCATGGCTGTTTCACGCTCATGACTTTTTGAAGAAACTTCCTCAATATCATCAGATGAAGAATTTTGTGCTTCCGCTCCTCCAAAAACTGAACCTGAATCAATTTTCGCAATTACCAAAAGTCCCTGAACCCAAAACACAAAATATACTGGAAAAAAGACGATTTTTGGCCAAAGCTTCCTAGTTACGAAAGCCTTTGCATACGCTTTTTTAAGAAATTCAATATTCCCCAAAATTCCCTTATTCAAAATTTTAATACATTTCACGAAAATAATACGCCATCTGTCCGGAAGAGGCGTAACAACTATCTGTATCCAAGCCTGATCAACTGGATCATCAAATTTCACTAAGGATGAAGTAATGCCTGCCATCGGATCTACATGCACTCTAGCGATCTTGTCTTCATATTGAGAATACCTTTTGATTGGAAAAACATCCGCTTCAAGATATTTCAATTCAATTCCTGAAAAATGATAAGAATGATCATCTATCGCATAATCCTTGCAATCCTCTATTTCCACATTCGGATAATTCGCATAAATCTGACCTTCTACTAAATTCCTTAATTTCTCGGGGAAAGCCGCATAAAATTTTATAATTCTTCCTACGCTCGCCACCTCAAAACTAACATGATCACTGCTGTATCCTTGAAGTTTTTCCCACATACTAAATCTAGTCTGAATACCGTGCATAGTCGCAAAAATTTGCTCCGCCACCATTGGACCAGATTCATTTTCTTTTGGAACCCTCACCTGCACAACTGAGTATTTCTCCTTAACCTTAATTCTTGCAGCTTGAATTCTCACAAAAATAGAATACAAAACAATTAGGGCAATAAAGCCCAAAATTGAAATTCCTATATACATAAATGTTTCACTCATCAGGTGTGGATTATACTCTATTTTCCCAGACTATCAAAAAATCTTTGCAAAATTATTTGGGCCGCAAAAGAATCGCGGTATTCTTTCTTATCATAGCTTGTTTTGCCAGCATCGACCATCAATTTATCAGCTTCAAAAGAACTAAGTCTTTCATCGAAAAGTTTCACTTCTATCTTTTGCAATGATTCATCTTTTGACGATTCCAGCGCTTCCAAAAGCTTTTTTTCGAAATACCTGGCATTCTTGGACATCTCACTTTCTTGATCATCCATCGAAGTCGGCAACCCAATAATCACCAAAACAACTTCCCATTTCTTACAAAAATCCAGGATTTGGGAAATAGCATAAGTCATGTTTTTGCTTTCCACGACCCCTGCCGGAGAAGCAATTTTCATACTCAAATGACCGCTGGCAAGACCGATGCGTTTTTTACCGTAATCTAAAGCCAATACCTTCCCCTTTTGCATAAGTTATTTTGCAGCTTGAACAGCAACTTTTACGGTTTCCTCAAGGCCTTCTCCCAAACGAACCTTAACGTCATAACCTCCAACTTCCTTGATATGAGCCATATGAAGATGTTCTTTTTCCAATCTGATATTCGTTTTTTCCATAACCGCCTTGATCACATCAAGTTCAGTGACGGCACCAAAAAGTTTGCCTTTAGCACTTACTTTACCCTTCAAAACAACCTTCAAACCATGTAATTTCTGAAGAACCTCCTTGGCGTTATCAAGTAGTCTCTCTTTTTCCATAATTGTCTTAGCTTTTCTTGAAGCAACAAGCTTTTTTACCGCTGTTGTAGCCAATTCTGCCAATGCTCTTGGGAAAAGAAAGTTATTGAAATATCCTTCTTTTACCTTCACAATATCACCTCTGTATCCCAATTTCTTTACGTCTTTTTTTAATAATGCCTGCATATGAATGTATATTTATAAACTAAAATCTGCTTTTTAGGCTCAACATAAATACCGTAATCCTGTGCAAAAGTAAAGGGAAATTACTAATTTAAAAGAAATTTGGGAATAAAATCTTCTGAGCTTTATTAATCACCCAAAGGCCCTCCTAAAGGGCTCAAAGGACTTAAAGGGCTCTGCGGATTTAAAGTCCAAAGATCAGGATTAATAAGATTATCTTCCGCCAATTTAGAAAATCTTGCCATCTCCTCTCTTATTGGCACAAATGACCATCCGCGCTTTTCCAGTTCAGCAATTACGGCAGCCCCTCTATTTCGCGCCATTCTATCCTTAGCTTCCTCAGAAAGGTCCCAAGGAAAACACATCTCATGACCATAAACACTTTCCTCACCTAAAGGACCATCCTTTTTAGTTAAATCGACATTCGGATTAGCCATCCGCAAACTTGCTTCAGGCAATGCCCTTACCAGAAATCTTTCAAATTCATCAGCAATACAAGAAATGATGCTTGGATCATCTTCAATTGCTCTAATTTCCGCTTCTTCTGACATTTTTGCATCACCATTAAAACATTCAGCAGGAAGTCCGTGAGTTTTCAAAAAATCATACGGAGAAAGACCAGCTTCACTAGCCTTGCCAGCAAGACAATCTCGCACACTAGTCAAAGTTGCTTCCCTTGCCTGATCCTCTTGCGATCCATGCACAACCGCAACCGCTACTCCAGCAAGAATAGCCACTGGACCAACAAGAAGCAAAGTTTTTGCAATTCTGCTCGAAGGCATTACCAAACGATCAGCTTTCCCACCTTCCATTCCCATAAAAATACATTTAAAAATCCATCTAGTGCGCAATTATCGACACTTCAGTTAAATTTGTCAATTCGATCAATTAAATTTCCAAAGATTGATTCTGGAATATCTATCACTTGGGAAAACTAAGCTATCCATGGAAAGTCCGGAGATTTTTCCGTCTGTAGCGTAGAAATACTTTGGACGATACAAGAATATCGCTGGAATATCTGATTTTATCTGTTCAGCAAGCATTTTTAACTCTTGAGCCTTCTTTACATCGTCAAAGGTAGACCTGATATTTTCGATCAAAGTATCGACCTGAAAACTCTTGTAATTCGATAGATTTTGGCCACTTGGATCGGCTTGAGTCGAATGCCAATAAGAATATGTATCAAGGTTGTAACCCAAATTCTGCCCTACAAACAACATATCGTAATCCCTTCTCGTAATTCTTTCATTGAAAGCTTCCAGCGATAAAAACTCCACCTTTATTCCAATCCCTATTTTCTCCCAAGATTTTTGCAGGAATTCCACCACCTTTTTAGTTTCCTCAAACTGATCACTGCCCTCGTCATAATATCTTGCAATCAGATTCAATTCCAAAGCTTTTTCATCCTTCCCATAACGAATTCCAAGATGCTCGGTATCATCTTTCCCGTAAACATATTTAGCATCCTCCAAAGCCTTGATAGCCTCGGTCTCAGACGACTTATAAACCCACTCTGACTGATTCAAACTCATCAGTGGCGTATCTACTCTAATTTTATCGACAAACTGCTTAATCAAGGCATCCTTATCCACAGATTTGATTAACGCTATACGAATCTGTTTATCTTTCAACAAATCACTCTCCATATTCATAAAAACAGCCGTATACTGAGGTAATTCATAAGGAATCAATTGGAACCTATCGTTATTCTCAAAACCCATCACGTACTTCCCCGAAACCTTAACCGCTCCATTGACCACATTAATCTGATCAACCAACTCCTCCATCGTTGGATAAGTAATCAACCTCATGTATTCAATCTGAGAAGGCTCTCCATAATAATAAGGATTTCTGGTTAAAACCACCTGCATACGCCCATCCGGAAAAGCCTGCACAGGCTCTGTAACCATATAAGGACCAGTCCCAATAGGCATTTTATTGAATTGATTTTGTAGTAAATCGTAAGGATCCACTCCTTGTAAAATATGCTTAGGCAAAATACCTGTCGTCAAATTTGTCACAAAAAAAACGTTTGGTTTTGTCAGAATGAACTTCAAAACTCTGCTATCTACTTTTTGAATCTTTACACCTGTAAAATTGATTTTCAAAATACCGTTTTGGAATGATGGATTCAGCACAATATCGTTAAAAGTAAAAAACACATCATCCATAGTGACAGGTTGGCCATCATGCCATTTCAAGCCTTCCCTCAAAGTAAAAGTATAAGTTGTTTTAGCTTCATCGATAGAAAGCGTAGCCATGTCATCCACTACCGCCTTTTTGTCCGGATCATACTTCATCAATCCCGAAAAAACCAAAGCCGAGATTTCTCGATCCGCCTCGTTATAATCAACAAATAAAGGATTTACATTTTGAATCCCATTTTTAGCAATAATTCCTTCAGTATAAATATTTGGCTCTCCAAAATGGAAAAAACCATAAGGAAAAAACATCATTTTCACAATCATCAATAAGATCGCTACGATAGCAAGAGCCGAAACAAGCTTATCTGCATAATCATAGCTCTTAAGAACCTTTAAAAAGAGTCTTAAAAACTTCATTTTAGATAAATAAGAACGCTATTGCGTTAGCCACAAATAATACAGCCAACACGATAGTAGCTGTTTCTAAAAATTTTTCAGCTCCTCTTTTTGAAGAATAAAATCCACCACTGCCTCCAAAAGTAGAGCTTAATCCTGCACCTCTTTGCTGTAGAAGGATTGCTATAGCAAGTAATATTGCGAATACTGCCTGTAATACCAATAAAGTTGTTCTCATAATTATTTGTTCTTAATGATTAAATGTTCGGCCCAGTTGATCAAGCCAAATACAACAGCTCCTATAACATAGCTACCAATATTTGGGAAGGTTAATGTCACATCTCTAAATTCAATAACTCCCAAGAAATAGCTTAGGAACCACAAAATAAACGCATTGATCACAATCATAAAAAGTCCAACAGTCAAGAATATCAGAGGGAATGTCAGAATCTTTAAAATTGGTTTTACAAAAGTATTCAAAATACCAACCACCAGTCCACCAATTACGAAAAACTTAATACCACCAGTGTACTGAATCTCGGTAATAATCAATGTCAGCAGGTACAAGGCGAGTCCATTTAGTATAACTCCGAGAAGAATTTTTTTAATTAAACCCATAGGAAAGAAAAATTAAAAACTACTTAATCAAATATAACAAATTAGTCCCCTCTTAAGCAACTTTCTTTACAGCGACTTTCACGTTTAGGCCTTCTACTTCCACGGTTTTCTCATTGTCAGAGTCCATATTCCCGCTCTGCTGTAATTCCTCAGCCAAAGTTTCTTTTTTAATATAATCCGCAAAAGCTTCGACAGCTTCTTTCACAATCCCCTCAGCCTTGATCGAAACATAAATTCTATCATCAACTTGGAAATCCGCTTCCTTCCTCATTTCCTGAATAATGCGAACTAGATCACGCGCGAATCCTTCCTTCCTAAGCTCATCTGTAAGCGTAATATCCAGTGCCACCACTATTCCTTCTGCGCTTTCCACATTGAAACCTTCTTTGCCCTTGAAACCAATCGTCACCTCATCTTGTTCAAGTGTAAAAGGTCCAACTTTCACCCTATCTCCATCGAGAATTTCGAATTTTCCAGCCTTTATTTCTTGGATAATAAACTGCACATCTTTGCCGTATTTTGGGCCAAGAACTTTGGAATTTGCCGTAACTTGTCTTTCTACAACGTCCTGTGCTTCCTTGATAAACGACAATTCTTTTACGTTTAATTCTTCGAGAATTACATCCTGTTGACCCTCGATTAGTTTTGTAGAAACGCCTTTTGGAAGAGCAACTTGAACCTTGCAAAGTGGCTGTCTTACTTTAATTTTCGCGGCCGATCTAACGCTATGCCCCAAATTTACCACCATTCTCACTAGATGAATTTCTTTGTTCAATTCCTCGTCAATCAAAAACTTGTTTGGCGTTGGCCAATCGGCCAAATGCACAGATTCTTCACCTGTCAGATTCTGATAAATTTCGTCTGAAAGATAAGGCATAAATGGCGCCAAAATCTTTGAGAATTCTACCAAGACAATATACAAAGTCTGATAAGCCTGATCCTTGTCCCCATCGTTTTCACTTTTCCAGAATCTACGACGTGAACGTCTGACATACCAGTTGGAAAGATTTTCCAAAAAGTCCATCATTGGACGAGTCGATTTCACCAAATTATATTCGTCCATTTGTTCCGTCACATTTTTGATCAAGGCATTCAATTCAGACAAAATCCATTTATCAAGTTTGTGATCTGGTTTGAATTTTGAATAATCTTTTTTTGCTTCCCATTTGTCGATATTTGCATACGTCACAAAGAAGCTATAAGTGTTCCAAAGGGTGAGAGTAAACTTCTTTACGATCTCATCTACATGCGCTTCTGAGAACCTCACGTCATCCGCCAAAACAGCTGGAGAACTCAATAAAAAGTATCTCATGCTGTCCACGCCTTTTGTGTCGAATAATAGATTTGGATCCGGATAATTTTTCTTTCTTTTTGATAATTTTTCACCATCGGCCGCAAGCAAAATTCCATTTACGATTACATTTTTGAACGCCGGTTTGTTGAATAATGTAGTCGCCAAAACATGCAATGTATAGAACCATCCTCTCGTTTGATCGAGTCCTTCAGCAATAAAATCTGCTGGAAAATTATCTTCAAATTCTTTCTTGTTTTCGAATGGATAATGTAATTGAGCATAAGGCATCGAACCACTTTCAAACCAACAATCAAACACATCCGGAACTCTTCTCATAGTGTCATTACAGTCTGGACACTTGAAAGTAATTTCGTCGATATATGGCTTGTGCAAGTCAACTTCTTTGCCTCTCGTCGGCACCTTCCCACCAGATAATTTCTTCATTTCTTCGATCGATCCGACGCATTCCATTTTTCCACATGAACATTCCCAAACTGGAATTGCACATCCCCAAAATCGATTTCGAGAAATCGCCCAGTCACGGGAACCTTCCAACCATTTCCCAAAACGACCTTCCTTGATATGTTCCGGCTGCCAATGAATTTTTTCATTATTCTTGAGCATTTTATCCTTCACATCCGTAACTTTGATAAAGAAAGATCTGGTTGAATAATTGAGCAGCGGCGTATCGCATCTCCAACAATGTGGATAGCTATGTCGGAAATTATGTTTGTTGAATAAAAGGCCTTTCTCATGCAGATAAACTGCCACATTGATATCCTGGCCTTTCACAAATTTCCCAGCAAAATCAGTCACATCTTCCGTAAAAGTTCCATCCATTTTTACATGCTGAATCATCGCCAATTTCTTCTCAAGTCCCAAATTATAATCATCCTCACCAAACATCGGCGCAATATGCACGACACCAGTTCCATCTTCCGTCGTAACAAAGTCCGCTAGTTGAATAGAGTACTGCTCGCCACCCATGTCTTTGCCAACATAATAATCAAACAAAGGCTCATAATGAGTCCCTTCCAATTTCGCAGGATCAACATGATCCATAATATAATATTTTCCTTCACCTAGAACTTTATCCGCCAAACTCTTTGCGATGATATAAGTTTCTTCCTTCGCGCCCTCCTCATCCATTCTTCCAACCACTTTCACATACTCGATATCCTTTCCAAAAGCCAAAGCCACGTTCCCAGGAAGAGTCCAAGGAGTGGTAGTCCAAGCCAAAACATAAACAGTTTCACCTTCGGACTTAATCGCTTTTAGAGCGTCTTCTTTCAGTTTGAATTTCGCCGTCGCAGACAAATCCGTCACATCTTTATAACCCTGAGAAACCTCAAAATTTGATAAAGCAGTCTCGCATCTTGGACAAATATGCATTGATTTGAAACCGCTATAAACCATCTTCTTGTCCCAGATTTGTTTGAAAATCCACCAGATCGTCTCCATGTAATTATTGTCCAAAGTCGCATAACTATCACTAAAATCCACCCATCTCGCAATTCTTTTCAAAGTATCTTCCCACTCTTTTGTATAACGGAAAACGGACTCTCGACATTTGTTGTTAAAATTTTCGATCCCATAATCCACGATATCTTTTCGGCCATTCATTCCAAGTTCCTTCTCAATTTCATATTCAACAGGCAAACCATGACAATCCCAACCATTGCGGCGAGGCACATAAAATCCCTTCATCGTCCAATATCTAGTCACCGAATCCTTAAGCACATTAGCCAAAATATGCCCATAATGAGGCAATCCATTGGCAAACGGAGGCCCATCAAAAAACACGTACTTCTTGCCTTTCTTTCTATTCTCCAAAGATTTCTTAAAAATCTCTTTCGTATCCCAGTATTTCAACAAATTCTTCTCCAACTCCGGAAAAGACTGTTTTAGGTCAACTTTCTTGAACATATATATAAAAGATTATTCTGTTAATTTCACAGGTGATAATTTAGCAGAAAATAGACGAAACTCAAAACGAATCTCTTATAAAACAATCACCTTATTGGAGTCCCCTGATGAAAAGTCATTTGCCAATTATCACCACGCTTTTGCCAAATCGAGCAACGTAGTGTCCAAATTTTCTCATTAGTTTTCATAAACTCTATAGACGCCTTATAAGTCAAAAGGACTGTATCTTCTGCAATCTCCCTACATTCAAACTCTGAAGCCTCATATTTTTCAAATTTTTCTTCTTCTGAATTTGGTAAAATTTTCACAAAATCCTGTTTGGTATATTTTTTACCGAACATCCCAAACTCAACAAAATCATCGGCAAGCAATTCACTTATTCTTTTTGCCGATCGACGCACTTCTGGTTGCAATAATGAAACCTCTAACGCTTCTATCTGTTTTGCAAGTTGATTATTCATAGAGTTAATCTATTACCGTTTTTCACTTTGGGTCTCGTGGGTTCCCAAAGAGAAAAACTCCTTTTCCTTTGGAAAGCGAAGAAAACCTTTAGAAAAAAGGTTTTCTTAATCTCTACCCGCATCCACCACATCCCTCACATCCTCCTGCTCCGCATCCTCCGCCAAATCCAGCTACTTTTAGGTTGTAGCTTTCTACCAAACTCTCGGCCAATCCGGTGTATTTTTCAGGAGTCAAAGCGAGCAAACGCTTCTTTTCTAGAGCTGGAATTTTCAAAGTATTGATGAATTTCTGAACGCCTTTTTTGTCGATCTGTTTGCCACGAGTCAGCGCTTTCAACTTCTCATAAGCATTTGGAACTTTGTTTTTTCGGAGAATAGTTTGGATCGGTTCCGCCAAAAGCTCCCAAGCTTGATCCAAATCGGCAGAAATCGCCTTTTTATTTATCTCAGATTTAGAAAGACCGGTAATCGCACTTCTGAAAGCCAAAACTGTGTAAGCACAAGCCGTTCCCACATTCCTCAAAACTGTCGAATCAGAAAGATCTCTCTGCAGTCTTGAAACCTGCAATTTTGCAGACAAATGTTCAAACAACGCATTTGCAATTCCCAAATTCCCCTCCGCATTCTCATAATCAATCGGATTTACCTTGTGAGGCATCGTGGAAGACCCCACTTCCCCAGCAATCGTTCTCTGCTTGAAATACCCAAAGCTGATATACAACCACATATCTCTCGAAAAATCCAAAACGATATTATTTATCCTCTTCATGGAGTCAAAAAGATCAGCATAACAATCGTGCGGCTCAATCTGAGTCGTATACATATTTACACCAAGCCCCAAACCCTGAACAAATTCTTTACTCACCTCAAGCCATTTCACTGTAGGATAAGCCACAACATGCGCATTAAAATTTCCAACAGCACCATTCATTTTACCCATCAGAAAATTTCCATTTCGAGCGATCTCAATCTCACGTTCCAGTCTTGCCACATAGTTGATCAACTCTTTTCCAACCGTCGTTGGAGTCGCCGCCTGGCCATGAGTCTTTGACATCATCGCAACTCCTTTGTACTCAATCGCCATAGAATAGATCTCTTGTACAAGACCGCTTGCAAGCGGCATATACTCACGATCAACGAAATCTCTGATCATACAAGCGTAAGCCAGATTATTGATATCCTCTGAAGTACAACCAAAATGAATAAATTCGGAATACTGCTCAATCGGACCATTCTTGATATCTTCCTTGATAAAGTATTCGATCGCTTTCACATCGTGATTCGTAGTCTTTTCAATTTCCTTCACTCTCTTAGCATTCACCACGTCAAATTCCTCATAAATACTGCGCAAAATTCTGAGTTCTGCAGCTTTAAAAGGCTTTGTCCCGGGCAATTTCGCCTCATTAAAAAGATGAATCAGCCATTCTATTTCCACCAAAACTCGATATCTCATGAGGGCTGCCTCTGAGAAATATTGAGAAAGATAGTCCACTTTATTGGCATAGCGCCCATCCAGCGGAGATATCGCGAGAAGATTATGATCGTCCATATATTTATTGGTTATTTGTCGAAACTTTTTTTAATTTCTTGAATTCTTGCAACCACTTTCGCCCGTAGTCCCTCATCACTATTTGCCAAAATCCTGATCGCAGCCATAGCCGCATTTTGCGGATCTACAACTGTCAAAACAGGAGTATCACTTGGCATTACAAGAGTACTATTGATGTTAATCATAAAATCCTCTTTCGAAGCAAATGGCGGACAAGCAATCACTGGATGCACACTATTTGCCGCGGTCACGCCAGACAAACCATTTGAACGACCAGCGATCGTTATATAAACAAGCGCTTCCTTGGAATCATTATTCACAGTAACAATCTCAAATACTTTTTCCGGAACCTTATGAGCAGAGGCAACAATCAACTCATTCACAACGCCCCATTTATCCAGCTCATCTGTAATTTTTTTCGCAAAATCTTTATCTGATTCAGAACCAAGTAAAAAAACAACTTTCATATAAAATTAGTTAAGATATTTAGCTAAATTTTTCTCGATACGAGCGTGAACATCCCCAACTTCTGCCTCGAACTTTTGGCCTGTAATAAGCTCATAAGCCTCGATATATCTTCTAGCTGTCTCGACTTTAATCTCGTCTGGAATAGCTGGAATATCTCCCTCTCCTCTAAATCCTCTGTCCGCCAACCATTCTCTCAAATATTCTTTATCAATTTTCTTTTGCTCTTCACCTGAAGCCAATCTTGCTTCGTATTCATCCGCAAACCAGAATCTGGAAGAATCTGGAGTGTGAATCTCATCAATCAAAGTGATTCTTCCTTCTGCATCTATTCCAAATTCATACTTGGTATCTACCAAAATAATGCCTTGTTTCGCCGCAATTTCCACACCTCTCGCAAACAATTTCAGAGACGCATCGGCGATAAAGTCGTATTGCTCACGAGTCAAAACACCCTTTTCAACAATCATATCTCCAGAAACCGACTCATCGTGTCCACCATGTTCAGCCTTTGTAGAAGGAGTCAGAATTGGTTTGTCGAATTTCTGATTCTTTTTCATTCCCTCTGGCAACACATTCCCACAGAAATCGCGCACACCTTTCTCATAATTATACCAAGCACTAGTGCTCGTAACACCAGTCAAGTATCCACGAACAACCATTTCCATTTGTAAAAGCTTGCATTCACGACCGATCACCACATTCGGATCTAGCACCTCAATCACATGATTCTGAATAATATCTTTGGTCTGTTCAAACCAAAAAGTCGCCATTTGATTGAGTACCTGTCCTTTGAAAGGAATCAGCGTAAGCACTCTATCAAAAGCCGAAAGTCTATCTGAAACAATGATCACTCTTTTATCATCTTTTGTGTAATTATCGCGCACTTTCCCCTCATATTTAGTTCCCAAAGTCGGGAAATCCGTGGCAGCTAAGCAATATGGTAGCTGGGCAAGTAGATTTTCTTTTGTAATCATAGAATCTTAATTAGTTAGTGCTTCCATAATAGAGAATCCCCCACCAATAATCAAGAAATCAAAAAACGTCTGGTTTCATAATGCTTTGGATTTTAATCAAGTCATTATAAAAATTTTTGCTATAAATTAAAGTCATTTTAAAATATATTGGAATGGCATTTCTGGGAACGAACTAAAGGGTTTTTTATATCATTATCAATCAAAAATGTCTTCACAGGCAAAGGTTTTGGGTAATCTTACCGCCGTTGTGGGCACACAATGGGGTGATGAAGGAAAGGGAAAACTTATCGATATTCTTGCGGCAAAATTCGACATCATTGCTCGTGCCACTGGTGGTGCCAACGCAGGTCATACCATTCATATTCCAGACAAAAATAATCCTGGACAAAGTCAGAAATTTGTTTTCCATTTGGTACCGGCAGGAATGCTGACTGATGGAAAAATTTGCGTAGTTGGAAATGGCGTGGCAATGCACTTACCTACTTTTTTTGAAGAAATAGAGGTTTTGGAGAAAGCAGGAATCAGCACAGCTGAACGTATTTTCATTTCAGATAGAGCTCATTTGCTTTTTGAATATCACAAAGCAATCGATGAACTCCAAGAAATGGCCAAAGATTCCAAGAAAATCGGTACCACAAAACGTGGAATCGGACCTTGTTATACCGATAAAATCAGAAGAATTGGTTTGCGCGTTCACGACCTTGATAATTTTGAGAAATTCTCTGCAAAATATTTAGAGAACGTAGAGACTCTTCAAAAAATGTATGGAAAATTCAAATACGATATTCAGGCAGAATTAAATTACTACAAGGAAATCTCATTGAGGGTAAAACCGATGATTTTGGATAGCGCTTATTACTTGAATGAAGCCTTGGACAAAGGACAGAGTATTCTCGTGGAAGGTGCCAATGGCGCACTTTTGGATATCGATCATGGCACTTACCCATACGTTACTTCTTCCAATGCTTCAATTGGTGGAGTTGTGACTGGAACCGGAATCGGAGTTACCAAGATCAAAAACATTGTTGGAATAATGAAAGCCTACACAACTCGCGTTGGCGAAGGTCCATTCCCTACTGAACTAAACGATGAATTGGGTGAAAAAATCCGCACAATTGGAGGAGAATTTGGCGCAACCACAGGCCGTCCACGTAGATGTGGCTGGTTTGATGCCGTTGTCGGAAAATACAGCGTCATGCTAAATAGCCTAACTTCTATCAACCTCACAAAACTCGATGTCTTAACTGGATTCCCTACTCTAAAAATCGCTACAAATTACAAATACCTCAATGAATATCTAAAATCTTTCCCAGCGAGCCTAGATGTTCTCAAAGAAATCGAAATTGAATACATCGAATTACCAGGATGGGAAGAAGACTTGAGCAAAGTCCGCAAATATCAAGACCTTCCAAAAAACGCCAGACTCTACGTCGAAAAAATCGAAGAGTTAGTCGGCTGCAAAATAAACTACATCGGCACAGGAGTAGGCAGAGATGATATGATTTTCAGAGATTAAAAACCTCGTATCTATACTTTAAGTTTATATTCCCTCGCCTCCGATGCTTTCTTTCCGGAAGTAGCCGTCCAGATTGGAGCAATTTGTTCAACAAGTCTCAAGAATCTGCCTCGATTTGCATCAAGCCCACTCGAAGGAGTCAACCTTTCTAGCCCACCCTTAAGATTAATTTCTTGTTTTTTTGCACTATCAATATCAGTATTTACCACCATAGGTCTATTTGTTGTCTGGTCAAATACAAGCCTATGTTTGTATGGATAAACATCTCCACTTAAAGAATCACCATCATTTACGTCAGGTTGCAAAATCCACAATGGCAATAATTGTTGCACTTCTTCTTGGGTTGGTGAACCAATCAAATAACACGTAATTTCTTCTTCTTCCATTTCTATCATATAAACAGGCCCTACCTTACTCCCATCCTGCATTAGCCAATAGAAATACGCAGCTTTTCCATCTGCCTGTTCCTCTCTAACTAACCCAACAGGTCCTTGATAAGGCACCTCATTCGTAGAACTACCGTGATATTCTCCACCTTTAAAATTAGAAACAAACGTTATTTTTGGATGACCACGACCTACCGATTTTCCAACTTTAAGAGTATGAGTAACAGTTGTAAATTCGTGAGGTCTGCTTTCTTTACACTTGTACTGATTCCTTGTCACATTTGTCTTTATATTTTTGACAACCATAATCTTTGCCTCTAAAACCCTTTTCAAATAAGCCATTTGCCCACCAGGTGCAAACTGACTTCCTCTTAATAATTTTGAATATTGGTCAATAAGCCTGTGCAAACTCCCAGGGAAATAACACTCAATATATTCAAAAATATTGGCATTGGCCAAGCGACCATCCTCATTTTCCTTCGTAAGAATTGATAACAAAAGAACAAACAATCTCAATTTATCCGGTGAATGAAGAATCCATCCTTCCTCCATCAAAACATCCAAATCTGCACTCTCAGGGAATAAATCTTCATCGCCAATTCCCAATTGACGCTGGTGCACTTTTCTAAATTCTTCAGGAACTTCTTCGATAGCCGAGAAAGGATCGACCGTAGAACTAAGATTATAGTTATAGTTAGGATTTGAAATGGCCGAAATCAAATCAAGCACAAAATATTCAAACCCATTTTCCAAACCAAGTTTATTGCGAAGAAGACCTCTTTTCCCATGCTCGTATACCTCAACATCCTTTGTATGAGCATTTTTTTCCATATATGCCAAAAGATGCACTTCCACATCAATAGTTCTGGTTACCGATTCCCCGGTAGCTTTTACTCCATTAGCCTTGCACGTTGATTTATATTTAAAATTGAAATGAAGTCCCCTGTGAGATCCACCACTGGCGGCATTTGTTTTGCCAGAATCTACAGACCAATCCAAACTTTTCACATCAACATCGTTTCCAAATCTGGACAAAAATATTCCAAAAAGCTTTTCAATCGCTTTTTCTGTTTTAACCGGATCATAATTCCCCTGTTCATCATAACAATCTTCTTCCGTTAAAAATATTCTCATTCTCGCAAAATCACCAACTTCCGTAGTATCACTCAAATCTTTCCTAATAACCTTATCCATCGATGAATCAAATGGCTTTCCATCCTTCGCAACCTCAACTCTATCAACAAACATACCATACTTATCATCTTCAAATTCCGATTTTGGTCTACCATTATCATCCCTTGGCGGATTAATATAACACCTTCCATCCTCCTCAAATTTCAAACACAAATCATCAAGCTCAGTGCCGAGATTAACGGAATTATCAATATAGGAAGATTGATCCACCTTACTATCATGCAAAATCATCATATGCATGACCTTAAGCAACAAATGAGATTTCCTTAAAAGATCATAAGCTTGCGCATCTGAAGGCATAGACCTAGCAAACACCTGTAATTCAGGCAAAGTAGTACAGTTTCTCAATTCATCACCCAAAAAATCCTTTTTGAATCTTGACCCAATATACCCTCTCGCCCTAGTCATCAAACCCAAAATAAATTGCTCTTTTCCACTTTCCAACTTTCTGGATTGCCACGCCTTTTCTATTTCCATCGTTACGGCCGCAATCTTTGCATGAATCAATTGTTCAAAAAGCTCAGATGGATAAACGCCTGCCCTAAAAACAGAAGTTTGCGGATCACTCACCATTTCTGCAATCGATTTATCCCTAAAAGCAGCCTCCAAAGCCGGCCTTTCAATCCCTATGTAATAGGGACCTTTTTTATCTGCAAAAGCGCTTATCACAGCACCAACATCCAATCCTGATTTAGTAACATGCTCACTAGCAAAAGCAGTAATTTTTTCTCGCTCAGGATCTTTGGAACGATCTCCAAAATCCATCAATGACGGCATTCTTACCGCAAAAACTCGCACCAACATCAGACAAGTCTTTTGGATTAATTCATACTTTTGATCTCGCTCCGCCTGAGCTCTCTCTTTTGCCTTGGCAATGAAATAATGCGCTTCCGGACTAGGCTTCACCTGCTCATAACTCCTAAAAGGCGATTCTGGCAAAACTCTCAATAATTCCTGTCTAAGCGTTTCCGCCAACGAGATAGCCTCTGCTAGCTTGACACGAGCATCTCCATCCTTAAGTTCAGGATCACTATCTCCGACAAATTTCATCCTCTCCAACAAAGTTGTTTCGAGAAATTCGCGAACATCTCTCACTATTTCATTAATGTCTACCGGCTTTGTGGATTCAGCCGCGCCATCAACCCCATCTGGCCCTGGTTTTCTAAATTTTGAATTCGGCAATTTTAAGTATGGTAATCTAATATTTTCGGCATACAAAAATACAACATTTGAACGGTATTGTCAATGTAAGTATTAATGGTGGGCGCTTGGGGATTCGAACCCTAGACCCTCTCGGTGTAAACGAGATGCTCTAACCAACTGAGCTAAGCGCCCACATAAGATTCAAAATGCCTGTAATTTTTATCATAACGAGCAGATCGTTGCAAGACTTTTCTATCAAACAAACCGTTTCGAGCTTCGGGTCTCGTGGGCCCCGAGCGAGAAACTCCTTATTCTTTGAAAAGCGAGGAAAAACTTTCCTAAAGTTTTTCCTAAGCATTTTGGTGCCCAGAAGAGGACTTGAACCTCCACCCCCTTGCGAGGACTACCACCTCAAGGTAGCGCGTCTACCAGTTCCGCCATCTGGGCACATTTCCTAACTTTTCAAAAAACCGCGCGGATTCTAACACAAATTTATTTCTATTCAAAATCTTTACTACTATTTAAAACAACTTCAATCGTAGTTTCTGTCCCTTTACGCCATGTCACAAGGCTTATTTTAGCCCCAGGCTCAAAATTTCTAACAACTTTATTTAACGAATTTTCCAAATCCAATTTCTGCCCATTCACAGACAAAATCACATCTCCTTCTCTAAGCCCAGCCGTATAAGCATTACTTTTTTTCAAAACAGGATCTGTAAATCCCACCTTATCCCCCACAATCAACGCCCCATATTCCAAATTCTGACTTATCGCGACTGCTTGAGCTAGCGTCAACATCACATATCTCACTCCCAAAACCGGCCTGACAATTTCTCCATATCTCTTAATACTATCCAAATTAGGCTTCAAGTCATTCGCAGGAATAACGAAACCAATTCCCTCCACATTCTCCTCAAGCGCCGTAATCATCCCAACCACTTCGCCATCCAGATTGATCAAAGGCCCACCACTATTTCCCAAATTTATCGCCGCATCTGTCTGAATCAACCCGCTTAAATTTTCACTTGGCCCCTTGAAATCATAATAATAAGCCGAAATATCTCGTCCCAAACCACTAACTATTCCAGCAGAAACAGAATTCGGATACTTCACCAAAGCATTTCCAATGGCCAAGACCTTCTGACCAACCGCCAAATTATCCGAATCTCCAAAATTTACCACAGGAAAATCGGCAATTTCATCTTCCGCCACCTCCAATTTCAAAATCGCCACATCGTCAAAAGGATCCTTGCTCACCAAAACCGCTCTATATTCTTTCCCATCTCCAAACGTAACTTTGTAATATGAATTTTTATCTGTACGAATAACCAGATGCTTATTGGTAAAAACAAGCCCACTTTTGTCGAAAACAAATCCCGTTCCCCCAAGAACATCTTTATTTTTCAACAAAGCATTATTATTCCCAACTTCAATCGAAACCACAGCCGGCATCGCCCTCTTTACCGCCGAAATCATCGCTGATTCTTCCACATATGCCCTTTTATCCAACAAATTATTTGCCATAAAAACGGCTTTCCCATTCAAAATAGCCACGGCAAAAAAAGCCGCAAAAATACCCGCAGCAAAAGCCACAACTATCAAAAGAACCAAAATCACCTTATTTCCCTTCTTTATTGTTTTCATAATAAAAGTT
>CAINDQ010000062.1 GCA_903847465.1 uncultured Candidatus Peregrinibacteria bacterium | reverse complement strand
GCCTTTGTGTTCGAAAGATATTTTGATGTCTTTTGTTGAGGTTTTCCCGAGGAAAAAAACTACCTGTTTATTGGAAGGCTTCCTGTTTTTCTTGTAAATATAGGAGATTGGTTCACGAAAATTCTCAAAAAATTGCAAATCAGAGATTCCGGTTTCTTCTGTAAGTTCCCGACTTGCTGTTTCGTATTCGTTTTCACCATTTTCCACGTGTCCTTTTGGAAAATCCCAATGCCCGGAAGGGTAATGCAGAAGCAGATATTTGCGAATACCGCCCTCCTCTCTTAGGACCAGGATACCACAAGATTTTTCATCAAATTCTAATCCCATTTTTTCTTATTTAAAGCAGCAGTGGCTGCACTTTCTTCGGCGACTTGTTTGCTTTTGCCAACTCCTTTGGCAATGAGTTCTTCTCTGATATATGCCCCCATGGTGAATTTTTTGTTGTGATCAGGTCCTTCTTCGGAAATGAGTTCGTAATGAGGAGTTACTTCTTCTTTTTCCTGAACTATTTCTTGAAACTTTGATTTTGAGTCGATGTGTAAGCCATTTTTGATAATCTCATCAAGTCTTATTAGAATGAATTTTTTGATAAATTTTTCAGCCGAATCGTAACCGTTCGCAACATAAATTGCCCCAATTAAAGATTCTACTGTATTGGCGAGAATATAATTTTTCTGACGACCGCCGGAGTGTTCTTCACCATTACTCAAAAGCAAATATTCCCCAAGACCTAGCTCAATGGCGATTTCTGCCAAATGCTTTCCCTTCACCAAAGCTGATCTAAAAGCCGTCATTTCACCTTCGGTTTGATCAGGATATTTTTCAAAAAGATGTTTTGTTGCGGCCAATTCCAAAACGGCATCACCCAAAAACTCCAACCTTTCATTGTCATCTATCCCCTCGTTTTTGTGCTCGTTGATATAAGATTTATGGACAAACGCAGTTTCTAGAAGTTTTTTATTCTTGAATTTTATACCAATCTTTTTTTCAAGTTCCTTTTGTTTTTCCATAACTATTTCTTCTTCTTAGGTTTTTCTTTTGCGTACTCTTTCATGACGCTACTAAGCACGCCATTGATAAATTTTGAACTATTGTCGTCACCAAAATGTTTGGCGATTTCGATACCCTCATTAATAGCAACAATGGCTGGTATATCCTTTGAAAACACGATTTCGTAAATGCCAATTTCGAGGATCGCTCGATCAATTTTAGCGATTTTATCGATCGGCCACTGAGGCGCATATCTGACAATAATATCTAGAATTTTTTCACGATTCTTGAGCAGTCCTTTGAGTGTATCAAAAGCAAATTCGCGCTCCGTTAATTTAGGAGCAAATTCGTTCAAAGTTCTTTCTAAAATCTTCTTTGAAGTCTTCTCCAATTTCATCTCGCTAAACTCTAATTCGAACAAGGTTTGCATTACGCAACTCCTCGCAAGATGCCTATAACTAGCCATAGTTTTAAGCCTTTATTCTAGTAATTTTGTCGATTTTCTTTTGTTTGTTGACAACTTGTCTTCCACGATATTGGCCGCATTCTTTGCAGGCAGTATGTGATAAACATTTTGCTCCACAATTTGGGCAAACTACTAGATGTGTCTTTTCTGAAAGCTTCTTTAGCGCTTTTGTCTGGAAACTTCCATAACGACTTCTCTGTCTTGAGACGGAGACCTTTTTCTTTGGTACTGGATGCTTTGGCATAACATTATTTTAATAATTCTTTTAATTTGGATAACGGCTTGTACTCCTCTACTTCAGCCACTTTACACTTGCAAGTGCCTTTGTTTTTGTCTTTTCCACAAATAGTACAGAGGCCTTTACAGCCACTAGAGCATACTAAATTTAAAGGAAAATGCAATATAATTTCTTGGCGGAGCATCTCGGAAATGTCCACATTCAAATGTTTTTTGTTCATCATGTAGAGATCACTAAGATCCTCTACATTCTTTGGTGGTTCTTTGTGAAAGATTCTTTCCGCTGATTTCACCAAAATTGGCTGAGTATATAATTTCAGACATCTGTCGCAGGTAAACTCTGCCTTGGTTTCAAGGTTTGTGACGTTTACATTCACGCCTTCTTCGATCTTCATGATTTCAACATGGCCTGTGACAGGCGCCTTCAGCGTCATTCCTTCAAACTTAACTGGTCCTTCGAAAGAATATTCGTCACGACTACCAGTTGACTGATCGATTAATTTTGAGACATCGAAAACTAAGAATTTGTTCATTTTATCTGCGGCTTATGGCCATAATTAGACGTAGGATATATAGGAATAGATTGAAAATGTCCAGATATAAATTCAAAGCCGCTTCGACATACATGTTTTCAGGATAACGTTTGATTTTTTGAATATCGTACATTGTGAACCCGGCGAAAAGCAGTATACCGATGCCAGAATAAACGATTTCCATAGAATTGCCCCATGGCAAGAATATTCCGACTATTCCGACTATTATCATTCCAATCAAACCCATCATCAGAAAACCTCTTAGACCGGACAAATCATACTTGGTAGTCCAACCGATCAAAGCTGTAGCTGTGAACATAAAGCCAGTGGCGATCAACGCTTTGGTCAAAATAGCCGCTCCAGCAGCGCTTGTCAGAAGAACCGTAATAAGTGGAGCAATCGTCACTCCAGTAATGAAAGTAAAAAGTACGAACATAATTCGATTCAGCGGACTTCTCTGGCTCCACATTCGGGAAGTCAGAATAATGGCTAATTCAACCACAAAGAGAATCCAGACCAATTGTGGCATCTGGTAAAAATACTGCATAAAATAATGCATCGTGACATACACGCCTACGGCAGATGAAAATACCGCTAAAGCGAAAAACGCCATCACTTTGCCAAAAAACGTAGGGGTAAAGCTGGCGCTGGTGGCCATTTCGTTATTGTTTCCAAAGTTGTTTCCTGAGTTGTTTCCGAACATATTGGTATTGGTTACGGTTTGTGTGGGTTTAGTATATAAGATTCGAAATTAGTGGTCAACGCAGTCTATACGTATGAGCTTATCTAGTATTTTCTAAATTTTTGATTATACTTTGGGCCATGGAAGATATGAAGGAATTAACTTGGGTGGAAATTTCGGAGAAAGCTTTGAAAGCAAACGTTGCTCAGTTCCGAAAACTGATCGGGAACGACAAGCTTTTGTGCCCTTGTGTAAAGGCAAATGCGTATGGGCATGGCTTGGTTGAAGCTTCTAGGATATTTTTGGAAAGTGGAGCTGATTGGCTTTCGGTGAATGCGGTGTACGAAGCACGGATTTTGCGAGAAGCGGGTTTGACTTCGCCTATTTTGATTTTGGGATATGTGCCGCTTTCAAGCTTGAAAGAAGGTTTGGAATTGGATACCAGATTTACGGTTTATAATTACGAGACGATTGATCGATTATCAGAAGAAGCTCGTAAACTTGGCAAAACAGCGAAAGTTCATATCAAAGCTGAAACTGGAAATAATAGACAGGGAGTTTTGAGCGAAGACCTTTTGTCTTTCGCTCGCCACATCCAGGAGGTTGGAAATATAGAGATAGAAGGTTTGAGCACTCATTTTGCAAACATAGAGGACACAACTGATCATTCATACGCGATGATTCAAATAGAGAGATTCTTGCAGGCTGATCAGCTTCTCAAAGATAATGGCATCACTGTGAAAATCAAACATTGTGCGAATTCTGCGGCGACAATTCTTTTCCCAAAAACACATTTTGATATGGTGAGAGTTGGCATCGCGAGCTATGGCATGTGGCCTTCGAAGGAGACTTATGTTTCTTATTTGCAGGAAAGAAATAGTGGATTTGAGCTCACTCCGGCGTTTACATGGAAGGCGAAAATTGCGCAGATCAAGAATGTTCCGGCTGGTGAATTTATCGGATATGGCTGTGCTTTCAAGACCACTCACGATACGAAATTGGCGATAATTCCGGTGGGATATTATGACGGGTATGATCGCGGGATTTCGAATAATTATGTTTTGATTCACGGAAAGCGCGCCTTTTTGAGAGGAAGAGTTTGTATGAATATGATCATGGTGGATGTGACGGATATTCCAGAAGCTCGATTGGAAGATACGGTGACGCTGATGGGGGTTGATGGAGAAGAGACTATCACCGCTGAACAATTTGGGACGTGGGCAGGCACGATCAATTATGAGGTGACGACGAGGGTGAATGATCGGATTTTGAGGGCGGTGGTATAAAAAACTTAAATGTATTTGTTAAATATATTCTTTTATGAACAAACTAAAAGTTGCAGTTATATTCGGTGGAAGAAGTGGAGAACATGAAGTGTCTCTTGTTTCGGCCACCTCGGTAATAAAGGCTTTGAATCCGCTAAAATACGATGTTACGGAAATCGGAATTACTCATGATGGCGAGTGGTTTTCCGGAGAGGATTGTCTGAAAAAATTCAAAGAAAAGAACTTTGAAGGATTGAAATCAGTGATGTTCCAAACAAAACCAAACTCTCTCAATTTTGATATAGCTTTTCCAGTCTTGCATGGACAATTTGGAGAAGATGGAACTATTCAGGGTTTATTTGAAATGTTGCAAATTCCTTATGTTGGATGCGGAGTTTTGGCTTCTTCAACCGCCATGGACAAGATGCAATGCAAAGCGATTTTGCATGCAGCTGGCGTCAAAGTCGTGCCTTATGTTTTCTTTAACAGAGCCGCTTGGGAAAAAGAACAAAAAACTATTTTGGCTGATATCGAAAAAAATCTCGGAATCCCCTGCTTCGTAAAACCAGCAAACATGGGCTCTTCTGTCGGAATCAGCAAAGCAAAAAGCATGGAAGGTTTGGTTGACGCAATCAATTTTGCGGCCAGATTCGACAGCAGAATTTTGGTGGAAAAAGCGATCAACGCCAGAGAAATCGAATGTGCAATTATTGGCAACACTGAGCCAGTCGCGGCGCCTGTTGGCGAGATTATTTTGGGGGGAGAATTTTATGATTACAACGATAAATATGTAGACGGAAAATCTCACCCAGAAATTCCAGCAAACTTAGATCCCGAAACTGCTAAAACAATTAAGGAAATGAGTTTGAAATCTTATAAATTATTGGATTGTAGCGGACTTGCGAGAGTGGATAGTTTCCTTGATCGTGATACCGGCGAAATTTACATGAACGAAATCAATACCCTGCCTGGTTTTACGGCTATCAGTATGTATCCAAAAATGATGGCGCAACTTGGCTTTGGATTTGAAGAATTGATCGACAAATTGATTGAGCTTGGGATAGAGAGATTTGAGGACAGAAAGGCAAATCAGATTGTGTTTGACGCAGGCAGTGATTGGTATCAGAAGAGCTAACTTCTCATTGATTTTGGTGGGCAAACCTCGTATATTTTGTAGGCTTTCTTAGGAGTTTTTGATTTACTTTATGGATTTTTTTAGACCATTCCGCAGAATTAAAACTAGCACAAACGGAAACAGTTTTTTGGTTCTGGATATTGGAACAGACCAGATCAAGGCTTTGGTTTGCGTGGCTGAAGGAAGCAAGGGCCGCGTGCTTGGCGTAGGTAAAAAACAACAAAAACTTGGCGACATGCAAGGAGGTGTGGTGACGGATATTGCTTCGGTGATCGCAAATTGTATTACTGCAATTAAAGAAGCGGAGAGAATGGCCGGAATCACTACCACAAAAATGATTTTGGGAATTTCGGGAGAATTGGTGAAGGGTGCGACTTCCACCACCAGTTATGTGCGTCGTGACGCCAATAGCAAAATAGATTTAGCAGAATTGAAAAATATCGTTCACAAAATTCAGTGGAGAGCTTTTGACATAGTGAGAAGCCAACTTGCTCATGAAACAGGCTACAATGAAATTGATGTGAAGCTTGTGAATGCGGCGATTGTGGACACTAGAATCGATGGATATAAAGTTTCCAATCCAATTGGATTCCAAGGAAAAGAAGTGACTTTGAGTATTTTCAATGCCTTCGCTCCCCTAGTTCATTACGGAGCTTTGCAGACTATTGCCGCGGAGATTGATCGAGAACTTTTGGCGATTGCCGCTGAACCTTATGCCTTAACAAGATGCCTTGGAAATGAGGACAATAGCCAATTTGGAGCGATTTTTATTGATATCGGAGCGGGCACGACGGATATTGCAATTGTGAGAAATGGCACGGTGGAAGGAACTAAAATGTTTACGCTTGGTGGACGCATGTTTACAAAAAGACTCGCTCAAAGTTTGAATATTTCTTTTCAAGAAGCTGAGGATATAAAGATTGCCTATAGTAATGACAAGCTGGAAAGACAATCTCATCGAATCGTTCGAGAAGCGATGCAGATGGATTGCGATGTTTGGCTGTCTGGTGTGGTTTTGACGATTGAAGAATTCTTGGATCTGGATGTATTACCTTCAAAAATATTACTTTCAGGTGGAGGCGCGTTATTGCCAGAAATTAAAGAAGCTTTGGAAACTCGTGAGTGGATGAAAGCGATGCCATTCGCAAAAAAACCACAGATCAATTTCTTGAATCCAAAAATGATTTCAAATATTAGCGACGAAACAAAAACTCTAAATTCGGCGCAGGATGCCGTGCCTTTGGCACTAGCAAATCTAGCTTTATCATTTATTGGCGAAGAAGCTTTGCCTGCAAAAGTTTTGAAGAAAGTTGTGCGCTTAATGCAAATTTAAATTAAATGTCCGCTAATGACAGAGAAAAAAAAACAAAAAACAGATCCAATTGAAAAACTCCAAAAGGAGGTAAAACAAGATGCCAGTGACGAAATCGAAGCCGTGGAAGATGGAGAGGTTATTTCTACGAAGAAGGTTGTTTATGCGGAAATCGACGATGAGATTACTTCTATTTATGACAAAATTAGGGCTGTGAATGCTAGCGACGTTTACGTAGTTCTTCCAAAGAGAGCAGCTCTTTTCCAGAGTATTGTAAATTTGAAAATTCTTAAAAGAAAAGCAGAAAGCTTAAAGAAAAAATTATACTTTGTGACGAATGATAAAAACGGTTTATACCTCGCCAATGCGGTCGGAATCACTGTTTATGACAAAGCAATCGATGGCCGACCGGCTTTATTTTCCACCGAAACAAATGATGACAAGCTGAGAATTACTCCACTCAAAGCCAGTATAAATTCTGTCGCAGACAATACCCCGACACGTCTCAACGAACGCAAACTTTCCATCAGCGAACTACTCCGCAAAGACAAAGGCAAGAAAACCGTCGACGTCACAAAACTTTCAACCGCAAAACCGAAAGAGAAGAAAGACAAACCAAGATTCGTGATAGTCGCCCCAAACCGCCACGCCTTAATCGGTTTAACCGCCTTGAGTGTTTTTATTTTGTTATCGATTATATATATCGCCCTTCCGGGAGTTACTGTTTTCATTACTCCATCGGCGAGCGTTCTGGAGAAATCTGTGAATATCACGTTGGCTGATTTTCAAAGAAACAAAGCGGAATTAGATACCAATCCGGCGCAAATGATCGCCAGTTATCCAATAGACCTCACTGTAACCAAGACTCTAAACCACATCGTCACCGGCAAGAAATTCTCTGAGAGAGGCGCCAACCCAAGCGGCAAAATCACTATCTACAACACGACTAATCAAGAATGGCCTCTAATTCCAAAAACCAGATTCCAAACCAAAGAAGGATTAGTTTTCCGACTGACGGATACCGTGGTTGTTCCACCAGCAACAAGTCTAGGTCTCGGCCAAATTGAGGCTTATGTTGTGGCAGATCCGACAGATTCATATGGTTCGATTATTGGAGAGAGAGGAAATATCGGTCCGACAAAATTCTTTTTGCCGGGATTAAAGGCGGATAGTCAATCCAAGGTTTATGGCGAGAGCAAGGCAAATATGACCGGTGGAGTAACCGACTTTTTGAGTTATGTTTCCAAAGAAGATATCGCCGCTGCAACTGCAAAATTGCATGACGAATTAATAAAAGCCGCGACTGTCGACCTCCGAAGTGCCGTTGCCGCAAAAACAAAACTGGTAGAAGGATCGACCGCCTATACCCTACTTGAAGGCGATGGCGCGATAAAAATCGGCGAAGTAAAAATAACTGTTCCACCCGACTTGGAGAATAAAGATTTGAAACAGTTTGATTTGACGGGAACCGTGCAGGTAAGCGGTGTTTATTACGAGAGAGATCAAATGCTGGCAATTTTGAAAAGTGAACTTATTTTGAAAAAGAGTCCGCAAAAAGAACTTTTGCAGGTTAATGATGATTCGGCTTCTTATCGAATTTTTGAATGGGATGAGGCGCGTGGAAAAATAAAATTGACCGCAAATATTAAAGGAATTGAGCAATTCTCTATCGATCCAAGTATGGAAAACGGCCAAAGATTCCTTCAAAACATCCGTGAACATATCGCCGGAAAGAACATAGAGGATGCCAAACTTTACATGCAAAATCTTCCTGAAATCAACAAGGTGGAAATCGAAAGCTGGCCCGCTTGGGCTCCAACAATTCCAAAACTAGCAGACAATATAGATTTTGAGATTAGGAATGCGGTTCTGGTACAGTAGAAAAAGTGCAATAAATCTGTTTGTTTTTTTTGTGGGCGTGGTAAAATAGCGGAAGTAGAAATCTTTAATTTTCCCTCCTATGAAAAACTTTACCTCTCGTAAGACTATTGTTGTTTTAACAATTGTCGCTCTTTTTAGTACAGTGATGGCTGTGAATTCTGTTACGGCTGCTGCGCCAATTGCGCAACCAGATGACACAAAATATATTTCACCTACGTTTATGGATTTGAATGTTGGTGGGGCTGCGACTTTGGGAAGTGCGACTGTGAATGGTGAACTTAAGACTAATACGATCGCTTCCAAAACCGGCGGTAGTGTACCTATAACCATAACAGCTGCTGGCCTATTGGTTGCTCAAATTGGTGCTCTAGCTGGCAATCCTTTGTATGTTTTAAGTCCTTTAAAAGTCACAAGTATTTCTAGCTATGGTCCAGATAACATTGTTAGAATTGGAAACGGGGTCACTTTGGACAACACTTTGGAGGTTTCTAAGATCTCTAATAAAACAGGAAATGGCTTTTTGACTCTTGATAGTAGCGCTTATACAACTATAAATAGCCCTAGAACGATCATTGACGGAAATCTTGAAGTTAAGAATGTTGCCGATGGTAAGGGAAAAATTACCGCTAAAGATTTGACGGTTACTGGCACACTTGCTCCTACGAATTTGACTGTTTCAAATCTGACCACTACTAAAGATTTGACGGTTACAGGAACTTTTTCTCCTGCGACTCTGGCTGTGACTAATAATGCTACTGTTGGAGGAACTTTGGGAGTTACTGGTGCGACTACTTTAAGCACGTTGAATGTTGGGACTGTGGCTAACAGTCAATTTATTTCAAATCCATCAACAGGACTTAACACCATAAATTCAACAGCTTCCATCACCAGAGCTGATCAAACAGCTCCTTTGGTTATCAAAAGCTTCTCTGGAAACAATGTTACTTCTTGGATGGGCTTCCTCGGGGACACGATATATTCGACTGGAACAGTTTTTAGTTTAGGAATTATTGGTGACAAACTTCATACTTTTAAAATTAGAAGCTATGGTAACGACGGAACAAGTGTTGATTTGATGAGCTTAAATGCTATGGGAACTATGACTATTAAAAGAGATTTGATTGTTCCTAGTATTAATGCTCCTAATGGTGGGGTTTTGTCTTTAAGTGGTATAGACTTGTCTGGACAAATAACTGGCAATAGTAGTGGAGGTGCCGTAACAATTGGAAGCGATTTAACTGTTATAAATGGTGG
>CAINDQ010000061.1 GCA_903847465.1 uncultured Candidatus Peregrinibacteria bacterium | reverse complement strand
TTTTCATTTTTGTTTTGTTAAATGAAATATTATAACATTATTATACAACAAAACGGCAATTAACGCAATGCCGCCACCCCCCTTAACCTATCGGCAAAGCACGATTGAAAGTGCGGCGATTGCCGCCGTTTCCATCCTCAAAACCGTATTCCCAAGTATAAAGATTTTTCCTCCTATCTCATGAATGTCGGCAAGTTCCGATTCAGAAAGTCCGCCTTCTGGCCCGATCACCATATTTATATTTTCATTCTTATCGATTTTCATTTCGCTCAATTTCTCATCGCTCATTCTCGCGTCTCCCGTCAAAATTTCCCCTTCAGGTTTCGTTTCAATAAAATTTTTCCATTTGAGAATAGGGGACATCTTAGGCAAAATAAGCCTCTCAGATTGCTCAGCCGCTTCTTTGATGATGGTCAGAATTCTTTGCTCATTTCGAATCTCGCGGACTTGGCAACGTTCAGTCAAAAGAGGAATAATATCCGTCACCCCGAGCTCAGTTGCCTTTTGCAGAATCAATTCGAAGGTCGCCGGTTTCTTGGAAATAGCGATATATAAAGAAACTTTTTGTTTTGGAATACCGGAATTTTCATACTCACTCAATTTCGCAATTATGGCTTTTTTCTCAACAACCTCAATGATCCCTTTTGCCTTTCCGCCTTCGTTATCAAGAAAAACGCATTCGTCGCCTTTCTGGAAACGGAGCACATGTTTCATTTGATGAAGTATCTCTCCATCGGAGATTACGACGTGTTTCCCAGAAACATCTTGATCAATAAAAAAATGTTGCATGGCCAAATTATATTCATTTATGAAAATAAGTACATATCTTGAACGGTAACCTTTTGAAAAGCGAGAGGTATAAGATACAATGAACGCACAAATAAAATGACTCCAAAATCTCTCGAAAATCCGCACGACCTAGAAAAAGCCTTTCTCGAATGGAATGGCTTCATTTATGGTTACGTTTTTTTGCGTGTTCACAATAAACAATCAGCAGAAGACATCACTCAGGAAGTGTTTTTTAAGGCTTGGAGAAGCAAAGACACCTTCAATCCAGCAAAGTCTTCTCTCAAAACATGGCTTTTCACTATCGCCAAAAATGGTATCAACGATTATTTCAATAATTCAAATAAAGAAACCGTAGATATAGAAGGTTTAGAGGACAAGTTGGTCGATGATAAAAGGAATATTCAGGAGGAAGCTGGCGAGCACAACTTGATTGAAATAATCATGGGTAAATTGAAGTTTTTGCCGGAAAGAGACCAGGAATTGATAACTCTTAGGTTTGTCCAAGACGTCTCCGTAAAGGAAATCGCTGAAATGTTGAATTTGGAATATACAGCCACAAAAGTGGCTATCCACAGAGCAATCAAGAAGCTTTCGGAGCTTTGCAGTAACGATTAATGTAACCATTCTTGAACATATAGGTACAAGTTAACGAACAACCAAAAAACATGAAAAATTTCACGCCGGAAAAAATAGAAAAGATTTTGAAAGCTCACAAGGTAACGCCACGAAAAGAGTGGCAGGAGCAGATGCTTTCAAAAATCCGTTCCCTAGAAGACGATAAGCAAAATAAATATATGTCATTTTTTAACACATTTATTATGAAAAAACTAATTTCAGGAGTCGTGGCGGTCATGGTGATCGCCGTGGGATTTGGCTACTTTTACACAACAAACACTCCTTACGCAAAAGCGCAGGCCCACCTGCAAAACATTCAAACAGCGCTTACTCAGCTTGAGGGCTACGTAGCAACAAATCAAGTAAGCACAGTACAGACATCTGCTTTATTTCCAGTAGCTTATGCTGATGTCAGCACAGATGCCACTATCGCTCAACTTGTTCAGAAAATCCATGACGAAAGCGACGCCACTTTAACGGAAGCAGAAAAGATTGAGAATGCCGAAACTATCGCTGAATTATTGGCAGAAATTACCAAAATGCAGAATGAAATAGTAAAAGTATATTCAGATGTTTTGGATAAGGTGAAAGATGAAACTTTAACCAATACGTTGAGCTCAGCAATAGAAGACACAGCCAACACCACAAAAGTTGTTGATGAAGCACTGGATAATGCCAGACAAGCTTTGAAAGAGAAAAGAAAGGAATTTAAGGCTGAAATTGTGGCGAAAGTAAAAGAATTACGAGCTACAAAAGAAGAAGACAGACTACAAAGTTCAGAAGATTTATTGAAAGCCTTGGGTACGGATCCGGCAAATATGACAGAGGGAATGCAAGAAAAATACGACACTCTGAAAGCTATATTGGCCACTTGTGATAAAGAAGGCGAAAAGTGTCAATCTGGCAAAGCTCACGGTCTTGCCGTAGCTCTTACAGCTCAAGTTAGGAATCAGAGCAGAGAAAAAGAGCATGAAAATGAAGATAAAAATGAAGATAATCAGTACGGATATGATGACAAAAATGAGGATAAGGATTCTGTAAAATTCCAAAAAGAACAGGAAAAAGAACAAAATAAGCAAGAAATGGAAAAGCAAAAGGAAGAGTATAAGAATTTGAAAGAACAAGAGAAACAGAAAATAGAAGCACAAAAAGAATCAGAAAAAGCCCAGAAAGAGCAGGAGAAGCAAGAAATGG
>CAINDQ010000060.1 GCA_903847465.1 uncultured Candidatus Peregrinibacteria bacterium | reverse complement strand
GATGGGCCATCCTTGGGGGTGGCGCCTTCGGGAACATGAATATGGATATCTATTTTGTGAAAATCAGCGGTTATGTTCCATTTTTTAGCCTGACTACGGACATAAGAAACTGCTGCCCGACAGGATTCTTTCATGACTGATCCTAATTTCCCGGTTAGGATAAGCTCGCCCCGTCCGGGCATGATATTTACCTCAATGAAAAGGATATCGCCACCGACTGACGTCCAAGCTAAACCAGTGGAGACGCCAACTTCGTCTTTTTTACCTTTTAATTGGGACGAATATTTTTCTGGGCCCAAAAATTTCCTAATTAGTTTTAAATCGTTTAGGTCGACCCGATTAACTTTTGAGGTCATCATTTTTTTGGCAACTTTACGGAAGAGATTAGCAAAGATTCTTTCCAGGCCTCGAACTCCGGCTTCGCGAGTGTATTTGTCAATTAAATATTTTAGAGTGTCATCTTTGAGCTCGACAATATTTTTAAGAACAAGACCGTTGGCGACGATCTCTTTTTTAATTAGATATTTCTTGGCAATGTTGAATTTTTCGTCGGGGGTGTAGCCGGAAAAATCGATAATCTCTAAACGATCACGTAGAGCATAAGGGATAGTGGAAACGTCGTTGCCGGTTAGAACAAAAAAGACCTTGGACAGATCGAGAGGAAAATCTAAATAATGGTCGTTAAACTCTCGATTTTGTTCGGGGTCAAGTGTTTCTAGGAGTGCCGATGAAGGATCACCACGATAATCATTACCAATCTTGTCAACTTCATCAAGCATGAAGACTGGGTTCATGGATTTGGCGTCTTTGAGGCTTTTAACAATTCGACCGGGAAGGGCGCCGACATAAGTCCGGCGATGACCTCGAATCTCAGCTTCGTCACGAATACCACCAAGGGAGGCTCGGACAAATTTACGTCCGAGGGCGTTGGCGATAGATTTGCCCAGCGAGGTTTTGCCAACACCGGGAGGACCAATAAAACAAAGAATATTGGCAGTGCCAGAATCAGTGTTGTGGTTTTTATTCTTTAACTTGAGAACGGCTAAATACTCGAGAATTCTTTCTTTGACATCCTTGAGACCATAATGATCGTTGTCTAAGATAGTTTTAGCTTTGGCTAAACTAATGTCAGTGGAATCGTATTTTCCCCAAGGCAATTCGACAACAGTTTCCAAATAGGTGCGAATATAGCCTGATTCCGGTGCCATCGGACCCATTTCTTCAAGTCGATTGAGTTCTTTAACCATTTTTTTCTTGATTTCTGGTGGCATGGCAGAACGTTTGATTTTTCTTTCCAAATCACTATTTTCGCCTTCAGAACTTTTACCCAATTTCTTTAGCTCCTTTTCAATTTGACGCTTACGCTCTTCCAGTACATTTCTTTTGATGCCGGAATTAAATTTCTCTTGGGTTTTTTCTTCAATAGAACGTTCAAGTTCGGCAACTTTTAATTCCCGAACCAGCATTTCATTGACTCTTTTGAGGCGCTGACTGACCAAGAGGGTTTCGAGTAATGATTGCTTTTCAGGAATCTTGGCCTCGACGGTATAGGCTACCTGGTCGGCCAGGTCACTACTACTAACACCAGTGCTGAGTTGCATCATGGCCGGTAAATCAAACTGTCTTCCCATTTGGAAGGCTTTTTTTAATTGGCTTAAGAGAATTTCGGCTGTTTGTTGAATATCAGTGGCGGATTCGGTGATTATCGGTAGGTCAACATACTCGGCTTTGATAAAAGGATCGATCTGAACTAATGAAGTAATATTTACCCGAGACAGACCTTTGACGATGGCATGAAGACTATTGTCGGTTTGAAGTATGTGCTCGATTCTAGCCAGAACACCGACACTATAAAGATCATTGAGTAAAGGTTTTTCGGTTTTGGAATTTATTTGAGTAGTAATGATAACCAGCCGATTACTGGAGTCATAAGCACTAAGAAGTGAACTGATTGATTCTTTCCGACCGAAGAACAACGAGGTCTCGACTGAGGGAAAGAGAACCACATTTTTTAGTGGTATCAAGGGCAATATTTTTTTATTTAAATCAACTGGTTTGGTCTGGTCCATCACGATATCGGTCATATATTAGCAGTCTATCATCACGTTTGCTAAGTGTAAAGAGGAAAATGTGTGCATAAATGAGATACAATATTAGCATGGAAAAATATGGAAGGGTAGTAATCGTAGGAAGACCG
>CAINDQ010000059.1 GCA_903847465.1 uncultured Candidatus Peregrinibacteria bacterium | reverse complement strand
TGGGCGATCGTAAATATCGTTATGTCCCTTCTGACGATGTAGTTTTACATTGAGGATTGATGAGCGGTCCACTCTTTTTCGAGGAAGGACATGAGTTTTTGTTCGAAGATTTTTTCGTCAAATTGTTTGGCGTGTTCGCGGATAAATTGAGTATTGAATTTCCTTTTGTTTTCAAGGTATTTCTCAACGGCTAGTCCTAAATCTTTGACAGTTTGTTTTTTGAAGAATATGCCGGTTTTGTTTGGAATAATTGTGTCCAAAGCTCCGCCTGCTTCAAGGGCAATAACCGGTCTTCCTGAGGCCATTGCTTCTAGCGGAATGATGCCAAAATCTTCTACTTGAGGGAAAATTAAAGCTTCACATTCGCTATAGAGTTTTTTTAGAGTTTCATCGTTCACATATCCTAAGAATTCGATATTGTCTTTGGCATTTTTTTGCAATTCTTCAGCCATAATTCCTGTACCTACTATTTTTAGAGGTAAGCCAATGGTATTGAAAGTTTCGACGATTAGGTCAAATTTTTTGTAAGGAGCAAGGCGTCCTACAGCCAAGAAATAGCCTTTTCTTTTTTCGGCTATTTCAAATTCGGAGTGTTTTATCATCGGGTAGATGATTTCAGAATCCTGATGGTAGTATTTATTGATGCGTTGTTTTGTGGTGTTTGAATTCGCTATGTATTTATCAACTCTGTCTGCGGCCAAACGATCCCACATTCGTAATTTATGAATTTTATTCTTTCCAATAAATTTCAAAACAGGATTCATTTTGTATTCATCGATATAAGTTTGCCAATTGTCCCAAGCGTATCTCATTGGAGTATGGCAATAACAAACGTGGAGAGTTTCTGGCTTTGTGATGACGCCTTTTGAGCAAGCGTGAGAGCTGGAAATAACAATATCATATTTACTTAAATCAAAAAGTTCATAAGCATAAGGCATCAAACTTAGATAAAGCTGATGTTTGCTTTTGGCAAAAGGAAGGTTTTGAATAAATGAAGTATGAATATTTGCTTTCTCGAATCCTTTGAGTTTTTTTGAATTGTAAACGGAAGTATAAATTGGCGCTTTTGGGAACATTTTGTGAAGCACGAGATTCACTTTTTCTGCTCCACCTTGATTGGTCATCCAATCGAAAACTAATGCTACTTTGGCCTTTGTGAAATTCATAGGAATGTGAAGAAAAGTTCTTTCCCATGAATGGTATATTATTTCACATCCAGATGGAAGGTTTTTTCTTCTTCGACAGGCTTGTCTACACTCACGGTGGATTTTTCTGGAGAAGGAATGAGCTGTGTTACCGGCACTGGCTGTGGAATATTTTGAGAAACTGCAGGGGTTTCTTTGGCCTGAGCTTTTAGAATATTTTCTTTGTGATCAATGTAGTTGGAAATAATATTTTTATCGTTTTTATCTAGATCGGTGTTGTGACGAAGAACGGTTTTTAGAATTGTTTTGTAGGTGTCTTTATCGTCCATTTTGTCGATTGCGTTTGCTTTGAATAATTTTACAACATTGTTGTCCGGATCTCTTTCAAGCAATCTTTCGCAAATATGAATTACATCTACATATCTTTTTTCTTGGAACCATAAGCCTACTAATTCTACGACAACGTCCTCGTCTTTTCTGGCTATGGTTGACTGTTTTTTTGATGAAATATCTGTGGCTAAAATCAAGTGACCTGCTTTTCTGTTAAGCAAATATTGCAAGTAAACGTAGCCTGCTATGACAAAGCCAATGATTGGTAATTTGATATCGAATTGCAGTAAATAGTTGAAAACAACGTGTAGTAAAATTGCGATAAACAATCCTTTTAAAACCATTTGTTGTTGATAGGCGTGGGAAAGGGAAAGATTAAATATTTTTGCGATGATTTTAGTGAAAGGTGAAGACTCTCCGGAAAGTTGTTGTTGTTTATTGATATCAATGGAGAATTTTCCAATTCCATAATAATAGCCAAAAACTCCAGAGAAAATCATGTGGGCACATGCTGTAAAAATCGATCTAAATATGTACATTCCAAATAATTCTCCGAAACTGATACTTGGCCAATATTGGTATAGATAATAAACGTTTTCTGCAAACGAAAACCCTAATGCTGCTGCCAAACTATAACGAATAGCATCATCAATGGTTCTGATTAAAAGCGTTCTTTTGTCGACAATATTTATTACGTAATGCTTGATAATTTCCTCCATTGCGCCGAACAAAACGAACAGCAGAACGAATTTGGTGCTTTGGGTTTGGACACTACTTTCAATGAAATTAGCGAGATTTAATTGTGGTACTTTTTCCCAAATGGCTTGTATTCCAAGTAGAAATGGCGCTGTTAAACAACCTAATCCAAATACGAGCGCTACAACTTTTTTGCTTTTCGAGTTTTTACTGAAAAGGATGTATAGCCAAATAAATGCAGGAATCCCTGCAGAAATGAGAGAGATGCCTAATAGTAGGAATGAGTTCTCTAACATAATTGATTAGCTAGCAAGGGCTGTTTTTGCGGAATCAATGCTGTCGTAAAGTGATACAAGTTGAGTCAAACCAACTACCTGAAGGATGTCTGCAATGTTTGGTCTGGCTTTTGCAATTACAACTTTACCGCCTGTTTCAGTTACTTTACCGTAAATATCCGTCAAATAACCGATAGATTTACTATTCATGTATTCCAAATTTTCCAAATCGAAGATCAAATTTAAGTTTTGTGGATTTGCTTCTAGGGATTTGTAAATTTCCTGAATTTTTTCATCCACATTGCTTTCGTCTAGTTGACCAACTATGTGTACAACTTTTAATTTTTTGTCAGGATTAGCGCTTTGCAAGTCTTCAATGGAAATTTTTACTTCGGTCATTTTATTTTATTGTTAAAATTTATTAAACATTTAGAGTGATCGACTGAGGATTTGGTTGAGAAATGCCTGCGTCTTTTTTGCGGGCATCTTTTAGGTATTTTTTGATCGAAATTTTTAGGCCACCTTCAGGGCGATCTTCAAATTTCAATTCGTCAGACCATTCCCCCACTATTTTCACTAAACCTCTGCCTCTGATTCCAGTAAACACGTAACCAGGCGTATGTCTTTCATCGAAAAGCTTTTGCAAATCAGCTGCGGTAATTTTATTCTTACCTGTGCCGGTATCTTCCACTATGATTTTAAGATAATCGTCGGTTTTGAAAATGAATGTTACCTTGATTTCACTATCTTTAGATGAGCCATATTCAATAGCATTATTGCAAAGTTCGTCAATAACTGATTGAAATCTATAAGCCCATCGTTCTTCAAAGTTTGTGGTATTTTTTACCATGTTCAGAGTAAAATCTCTGATTCCAGAGACGAAATACGCACTAGTAGGAAGCGTGATGGTAATTTTTGTTTCTTGGTTTTCGTTATCCATTCAGTTTTTTGTTTTTAACTTGTATTATTATACCAAATTATTGCTTCTTGGTCAATACCGCAGGTCTTTGAATTTTCTTGGATTCTTTTAGGATGGTTTTGAAGGTTTCTTTTTCAAAATCTGTATCTAGGCGGGAAAGAATTTCGTTTTCGCGTTTTTTGTTCCGAACTGATTGATCTGTTTTTGCTTTCAATAGGCCAATTTTACGAATGACCGCTTCTCTTTTTCGGAGTAGAGAAATGAGTTTT
>CAINDQ010000058.1 GCA_903847465.1 uncultured Candidatus Peregrinibacteria bacterium | reverse complement strand
TTTCATTCCTCTGGCTTCCACCGCTGGATTGTATTCATTACTGATTATAATATCGGCGTTTTCTTTGGTGCTTTCAATATACTCTTCATGCATTGGCTCAACAACTTTGGCAAAATAATCGAGAATATCATCTGGGTTTTGTCCTCGGGATTCGATATCTCGAAGGATTCTTCGGATCAAACGTCCGTGCGTTCCAACTTCAACAAATACTTTCATATCACCAACACCAAGCAGTTTTTCGTTAAGGGCAAAAAGACCTTCAACTATGATTATTTTTTTAGGTTCAACTACCTGTGTCTTGTCTGCTTCCCCTTTTGAGAAGTTGTAGACCGGCTTTTTAATTGTCTGACCGGACTTCAACAAGTTTAGATGTTCATTAAAAAGGTCTAAATTGACTACTTCAGGTTGATCGTAATTATAAATAATTCCCCTCTCGGCGGCTTCACGCATAAAAGCATTGCCTCGGTAATAGTCATCCAGCGACAAGATTATTGATTGCTCAGCAAAAGCTTTTTGGATTTTATCGGCAACAGCACTCGTTTTTCCGGAAGCTGATCCGCCAGCAATCAAGACCACTAAAGGTCCTGATTGTTCACCGATCATTTTTTGAATCTCAGATTGTAAAAACTCTACCCCCTCCTCCAATCCAAAAGTCGGCTGTTCTGCCATTGATTCCGGATTGCCATTTACAGCTAAAGAAGCATTCTTGTAGTTTGGATTTTCACTAACATCGTCGCCAAACCAAGCGGGAGGCTGAAAATCATTCGCTTGATCTTCATCGGTAAATTCAACTTCCACCACCATCAAACCTTCGAGCGGGCCCTTATAAATATCCAATTCGGCCGTAGTTCCGTTGTCTAAAGGTATTTCGTAGCGCGTCTTTTCAATTACCCTATCTTCGGTCTGTGACCATAAATTATCAAACTCTTCTTTCAATATTTGAGTTTCAGTTTCCGCCCTGGTTACTCCCGAACCGCTCTTGATCGTTTTATAGTAGTCATTATTTTTTTGTCTAACCCTTGTTTCTGTGCCGTCTTCGGCAATAGATACATATCCCTGGCGGATTTCATTTTTTGGAAAAAATTCCAAATTTTCCGGTAGGCTTTTAACTTTAAACTTTCTCTCTATTTCCTTTTTTGTCTCTGGTTGTGTTTTTGATTCCATGGTGTCTGTATTATATATAAAACAGTAGAAAATGGGAAATATGATACTTTTACTCATTTTTTTTACAGCAAAAAACCGCCAGCATAGCAATTTTCAAGAAGTCGGAATGAAAAATGCCATATTGGCGGTTTGAAAACTTGAAGAATTTCTCGAGTGAACTAGGCGAAATCAATTTCTTTTAATCACAATACCTTAAAATAATAACGTGTGTTTAAATTGTTTGAGAGTATGTGTAAAGTTTTGCAACTGATGTTGCCTCACCCAAAAAGTCTTCAATATAAATGAGATGATCGGTCTCATATGGAAAGAACTGATTAATCTTGATGAACGCGAGGAGATTTGAGAGATTTCAAAATTACGCGTTCAAAGATCATCTGTGTATAATTATATTCTTATAAAGGACATTGTAAAGGACATACCTGTGGATAACTCAATCAAGCTGATAGGTGTAAGCTTATAGCTTATAGGACAAAGGTTTTTTAAAAGGACAAAAATATTTCATTGGATTATTTGCGTTAATTTATTGAAATATTTTAATCAAAAATACAAACCATTTGGTTTGTATTTTCTTCTCTATATAAGCTGTAAGCTCGCACCTATAAGCAATTTATTTAACTTTATGTTTCATGTGAATCTTTTTCAATTCTTTTCCTTCTTCTTCTT
>CAINDQ010000057.1 GCA_903847465.1 uncultured Candidatus Peregrinibacteria bacterium | reverse complement strand
GGTTCAAGCTTATAGCTTATAAAAAGCCGGCGACGCAGTCGCCGGCTTTTTAACTTTTAACTTTGAGCTAAAAGCTTTTTCAGTTCCTCTCTCGCCACCTCCGCATCACTCCAGGATTCCTTCTTACCATCCTTTCGCATTATATATGGGTCCGTGCCCTTACCGGTAATTACCACAACCACATTTGGATTGTTATAATTTTTTGCTGTCTCGAAAGCAGCTGCAATAGCTCGGCGTCGGTCGATTTCTATTGTCGGAGTTTCTTTTTTAATAAACTTTGCCATATCCAAAATGATTTCCATCGGATCATCATCATAAGGGTCTTCATCAGTTAGGATAATATCAGTACAGAAATGATCGGCAATTTCTGCCATCATTTGTCTTTTCCATTTGTCTCGTCCTCCACCGCAATTTCCAAGTACGCCAATTATCTTGTTGTGGGTAAAGGTTTCATAAATAGCCCGAAGTGAATCCGGGGTATGGGCATAATCAACTATCACCTCAAATTTTTGTCCACAGTCTATTTTTTGCGCTCGGCCCTGTATTTCAGTAACCGTTTCCAATCCCTGCTTTATCGTTTCATCGTCAATCCCTAAGGTTGATGTGAGACTTGCTGCCCCTAGCATATTATATATATTGAATTTCCCCAACACTTTCGAATTAACCATTCTACCTTTCCAGTAGAAATTTGATCCAGAATCTGTTAGGGCAAAATCGCCAGCATCTTTCAGGCTATAGGGGATCTGATGAGTAACTTTGGTATTTAGGAAAGTTTCACCTTCAGCATCATCCATATTTGAAACAATGATTTTATTCTTCTTTGGTGATCGTTCGAGTGCTTTGGCAATGTTTAGCTTGGCCTGGAGATATTTTTCAAATGAGCCGTGAGACTCGATATGTTCGGGGGCAATATTGGTAAAAATCAAAGCGTCAAGGTCGATGAATTTATGGCGGTACTGTTTCGATGCTTCGGAAGAAATCTCTATCACGGCATATTCGCAACCAGCATCAACTGCGCGACGCAAGAATTTTTGAATGAAGAATCTGCCAGGCATGGTCATTTTGTAGAGGTTTGGTCTGGAATCGTCGCCAATCTTGAAACGCAAAGTTCCCGCGAGGGCTGTCTTGAAACCAGCTGCTTCCAGAATAGCGTTTACAAATTCGACAGTCGAGGTTTTTCCTTTTGTTCCGGTGATCGCTACTACCTTGATTTTTTTGGAAGGGAAGCGGTAAATTATCGCGCCAAGCAAGGCCATCTTCCAGTGATAGATTGGCTGAAAGAAAGTAAAAATCTTCCTTGGTATGAGTTTTGTTGCTAATCTTAGGACTTTTTCCATACATTGACTTTATCAGAAAAAAGAGTAATTTGGAAGTAAAACACAACAGGAGTACCTTCAAATGGGGAAAGAGATAAGTATGGTATGGGCGGAGAGAAAGAAGATCAAACTTGATACTCAAGATAAGCTTCTTGTTATTAAATGTTTGAGCCTGATTCTTATGAGGGCGATACGGGACGAGGCTTTAGTGATTACCTTCATTTGGCATAGTGACAGTCTTACAACATGTCTCCATATAAATTACAGCAACTCTGTAATGGTTAAGAGATTCAACCTCAATAAACGTCCGTTCACTGATTTTCTCAAAGCTGCACAGTTTTATTTCGGAACAATTTCACTATTACACGATTGGAATAGGAAAAGATTGAAGAAAAGTAGTGCGGGAAATTGTCTGAGACAGCTTTTCTCTACCTCAGTTTATGATGAGCAGATGACTTTTTCTTTTACGACCATTCCGATCCTTAACGGTCAGACCTTGGTTATCACCAGGGTTAGTTGATACGCCCAGCTAGATAATAAACTACATGTTAATTCATGTAGTTTTTCTTTACCAGGAAACCCCGCACGAACAGACCGTCCCTCGATTTTGTAGGTCGTTGTGAGTGCGGGGCTGAATGGAACCCTATACGTATCATGGTACTCCATGATACGCTGGTCCC
>CAINDQ010000056.1 GCA_903847465.1 uncultured Candidatus Peregrinibacteria bacterium | reverse complement strand
TAATTCTATTCATCGCTCTTGCTCCAGTCATGTCAGAAAGCACAGGAACCCCAGTCGCCCGTCTAATTTTCTGGAAAAATTTTGGATAAGGCCTCGTAAATATCTGACTAACACCATCCGCCATCATCGCCAAAGCTTTATATCCAGTAGTATAAAGATGCTCCCAAAGCATCTCGTATTGATAATAAATATCATCGAATTTCTGGTTCAATTCCCCCAATTCCTCATCACTTAATTCTTCAACCAATAAAGAAAAAACCGCATTTGTCTTTGCCACATCCCCAAAAGCTTGCATCGGAGTATCAAAATCATGAACATCTTCCATAAAAAATTCCATCACCGCAGAAACGAAAGAATTGCCCCCTTCCTCTCCAACTCCCTTCGCTCTTTTTCCGAAAATTCCACGTAACGCTTCCACCGCAAACCCACTTTTCGCCAAATTCGCCGCCTCCACATAACAAGCTTTGTGACAAATTCCCTCACATTCTTTTGCAGGATCAAAATTCCCAAATTCCTCTCTCCCTGAAGCCAAAGCAGCGTTCACTCCTCCAGCTCGCAACAAATTTACAACCTTCGGTTCGGAAACATTCGGACATGGCACCGCAATATCACCATTTTGTTGAACATCCGGAATTGCATTCGGCGTGCAATCGAAATTCTCAAAAGTTCTAATCGTTTTCAAATACGCCGAACTTCCCGACATAATATCCATATTTTTCTGACGCAAAAAATCCACCAAGAATATCCAAGAAATACTTTCCAGCAACCTCGGATCTGGCCTATTCTCAGCCCCAATCGCCGGCGCAATATTTAATTTCACCCCAAGCTCTCTACACAAATTCACGATATCATATACGCTACTCACATCACCTTCTTCTCCCGTCACAACTTTATTTACAATCATTGTCGTCTTTGCAGGATCAAGTTCCTGCGCATATTTTCTGATATTTTCAAGCACGCGTTGACCCATTTTTGCCTGCACGTCCCTCTTAGCATTCGGATAAAGACTTGCCCCAAGTTTAGAAGGATCAGTCGAAAAAAGGCTTACCACCAACATATTTGCATGCTCCAAAATCTCCGGTTTAAAAACAACAGCATTCGTATTCACCGCAATCGTATCAAATTCCAGATCTTCACATTCTTGCAAAAGCTCACCCAATCCAGGATGAATCGAAGGCTCTCCTCCCATCAAATAAATATTGGGAACGTCCTCACGAATCGCTCGCAAAATCGCTTTTTGAGTTTCCAAATCTGTCTGCTTAGGTTTTTCTTCAGCATGAATACGTTCTCTGTGACTACAAAAACCACACTGCGCATTACAATCATCATTGATCGAAAATGTCGCAGCCAAAGGTTGTTTAGACTTTTCCGGCCTGAACAAATTCTGCAAAACCCTCAAAACTGTCTCCTTTGATGGTAACCTTCGCCCAAATGCTTCCATGCAAAACAATTAAAGGAGCGCATTCTAGCTCAAAAATCTATTTTATGCACCCAATAATTTCCTCCACATTTTTAACCCCGTTTTTCTCGCACCACTCACCCAGCTGTTTGGAATAGGCTTCAACAAACCGCTCGGCAATCGTCCACCAGTAATCGTGGCGGGCTTTGGCCGCCGGCTCGCCGTCGAAGAACAGCCAGGGCAGGTCCGCCAGCAGGTCATGCCCGCGCCGCGCCTGGAAGAAGGCCGGCAGCCCATCTGTCCAGGGCAGGGCCCGCCGCCCCGAAGCCACGGTCGGCGCAAAGATGTTGGGCTCATCGGTGAAAATGCCC
>CAINDQ010000055.1 GCA_903847465.1 uncultured Candidatus Peregrinibacteria bacterium | reverse complement strand
TCCTTCTTTTTTGTAAGATTTCTCAAAGAAACCGTACTTCCAATTTCCACAGTCTTCGTCATTTTCTGTCTCTCTGTGATAATCTTGGCACTCTTTACCTTCTCTTCCAATTCAAGAATTCTTCCTTCTACGAAAGCTTGTTCATTTTTTGCCTCTTCATACTCAGAGTTTTCTGAAAGATCACCATAAGAAATCGCTTCCTTGATTCTGGCCGCAACTTCTTTTCTTCTAGCGTCTTTCAAATATTCCAACTCTTTAACGAGCTTATCCAAGCCTTCTTTTGTAACTAAAGTAACTTTTTTACCTTCTTCGGTCACAAATTCTTCATGTTCAACTTGTTCAAGAACAATGTCAGGAACTTTCTTTACTGGTGTTTTTTTTGTAACGGCTTTTTTTGCCATATTTAAATTGAGTTAATTTAAGAAATATTTTAATGAGGACGAATCTTCACACTAGTTGGATGCTCCTTCAATTTTTGAAGAACTTTGGCTTCAATCTGACGAATACGTTCTCTTGTAACATGGAATTCTTGTCCCACTTCTTCAAGAGTATGACCAACGCCATCTTTCAAACCAAAACGCATTTCAATGATTTTTCTTTCACGAGGTGAAAGATATTGTAGCATTTCATGAATATTCTCCTTAAGCAACTGTCTGTTTGTAGATTCCGCAGGAGAAAGAGCTTCATCATCTTCGATAAAATCTCCCAATTTGCTGTCCTCTTCTGTTCCAACCGGAGCTTCAAGAGAAACTATATCTTGAGAAATCTTCAAAATGTGACGAACTTTTTTAATATCCATGTCCATTTCTGCCGCCAATTCTTCAACCAATGGCTCACGACCAAGCTCTTGTACTAGACGTCTCTGTGCATGAGTCAATTTGTTGATAGTTTCAACCATGTGCACTGGAATACGAATTGTTCTGGCCTGATCGGCAATAGCACGTGTGATCGCCTGACGAATCCACCAAGTAGCATATGTAGAAAATTTGAAACCTCTGTTTGGATCGAATTTTTCAACTGCTCTAAACAAACCAATATTTCCTTCTTGAATCAAATCAAGGAAAGAAAGCCCTCTTCCAATATATTTCTTTGCAATACTTACAACCAAACGAAGATTTGCCTCGGCCAATTTTCCCTTAGCAGATTGATCTCCCTTGGCAATACGACGAGCCAAATCAACTTCTTCTTTGGCAGTCAAAAGCTTTACTCTACCAATTTCACATAAATAAAGTCTAATTGAATCATTGGCAATTTCTTTGAACTCAGCTTCTTCACGAACCTTTTTGTCTTTTCTTGCCTGTAGATCAAAATCGGCATCCTCTTCAGGTTCTCCGTCGTCTGGCAACGGAACTTCATCAGTCTTCTTCCATTCATCATCAGACAACAAAAATTCACGCGTATCGATGACTTCGATACCCAAATCCATAAACAGACTATAGATCTCATCCAATAGGATCAGATCATCCTCTGCGTTGGGCATTGCCTTAAGAAGCTCCTCCTGAGTCACGAAACCCTGTTCTTTTCCCTTTTTCACCAAGTCCTGGACTTCTTTTGGGAACTTTGAGAGTTGGTCGTCAGAAGGTTGAGTTATAAACTTTGCAGTTCTTGCCATATTGCTTTGATAAAAGAATTTACTTTGAGAGCAAACTTTGTTGCTCCATCAATAATTTTAATAACTTGTCTTTTTCCCCCGCTTTCTCCGCCTCATTTATACGCATCTCAAGGTCTCTTAGCTTGTGTATTTTGCGATCTTTTTTTAATCTGTCAATTAGTTTTTCAAGCTCAACCGCGACCGCTTCCTCGGAAAACTCTCCATACTTGTCTTCTGCGTAAAGGGATAGCACGTTGATTTTTTCTCTTACCTTAGCCAGTAAACCATCATCGAGATTCCACCCTCTAGCTTCAGGTCGGGTCGAATTATACTGGTCGAAGAGAGTATTGTAAATATTTTCCTCATCCTCAAAAAAGTCCTTCTTATCGAGCAATTCTGATGCTTTCTCAAATGTTTTTGGATAGTTCAAAAGTATTGCCAAAACCATTTCTGAAGTCGGCATTTTCCCAGAATTTATAGTGGTCTCAGCAATCGCCCTCGCTGAATAACTTGCTGGCAACTTAAATGTTTCAATATCGTCATATACAGACACCTCACTCATATTTGTCAGCTTAGAAAATTCTCGAATATAGAAATCTTTTGTAACAGAAGGCATGTTTTTGAATAACGGCATAACCTCTTTCAAAATATTTCTGCGACCTTCCATCTGAGAAACATCATGTAATTTCGCTAACTTTTCCATATAGAAACTCACAAATTCTTTCGCCTCCTTAATCACATCTCCAAATTTCTCGCCATGATCAACCACATAATCAGCAGGATCTTTTTTGTCCAACTGCCAAACCGTCTTCACGTTCATTTCCTCAGCCTGTAGCAGGAAATACGCCCTCTTAGTCGCCTCAAATCCAGCAGAATCAGTATCAAAACAAGTCGTCACGTTTGGAGTTAATCTTTTGATTATTCGAATCTGATCTTGAGTCAAAGCGGTGCCACTTGTAGCCACAATATTTTTTACCCCAGCTTGATAAGGCAAAATCATATCAAAATATCCTTCCACCAAAACCACATTATCCTTTTCTTTGATGAATTTTTTGGCATGCGAAAGTCCATACAAAAGTCGACTTTTATTGTAAAGAATATTGTCAGGAGAATTTAAATATTTTGGCATCTGGTCCTCCTTTAACGCCCGTCCACCAAATCCACAAATCTTTCCAAGATAATCAAAAATTGGGATCATCAACCGAGCCCTATATTTATCAAAAATCTTGTCATCACCAATCCCCTTCACAGATGCAAATCCAGACTTCACGATAATATCTTTTTTTACTCCTTTTTTTAACAAATATGGATAAAGAGCTTCGTATTCATCTGGCGCAAACCCGAGTCTAAACTCCTTGATGGTGTCGTC
>CAINDQ010000054.1 GCA_903847465.1 uncultured Candidatus Peregrinibacteria bacterium | reverse complement strand
AGGAAAATCGGCTTTGGAAACGGTTATTACGGTATTGCATGCCGGTGGTAAATTTGGAGATGGTGGATATAAGGTTTCTGGAGGTTTACATGGAGTAGGTATTTCCGTAGTAAATGCTTTGTCTGGAAGAATGACCGCTGAAGTTTATAGAGATGGAAAAATCTATACTCAATCTTATTCAAAAGGTGAGGCTCAAGGTGAGGTAGAGGTTATAGGAAAGACAGACAGGAAAGGGACAAAGATCACTTTTTATCCTGATGAAACTATTTTCGACACTGTTATATTCGACTTCCAAACTATCATAAATCGTCTTCGCCAACAGGCTTATTTGACTAAAGGCGTGATGATTACTTTGAATGACGAAAGAGAAGAAGACAAGAAATACAAATTTTATTTTGAAGGTGGAATCAAATCTTATGTTCAGCATTTGAACAAGAGCAAAGAGACCATTTGTAATGTTGTTTACATTGATAGAGAAACTGACGCAGGTTCGATCGAAGTTGCTCTTCAGTACAACAATTCTTTCCAAGAAACTATTTATACTTTTGCAAATAATATTCACACCGTTGAAGGTGGTATGCATTTGACTGGATTCAAGGCGGCGCTTACTCGTACGATTAATGCTTATGCGAGAAAAGCGGAGTTGTTGAAAGAAAAAGATGACAATCTGACTGCCGAGGATGTACGTGAAGGATTGACCGCAATCGTTTCTGTAAAATTAAAAGATCCTCAATTTGAAGGTCAGACTAAAGGAAAACTGGGAAATGCTGAGATGAGAACCGCTGTTGAGGCGGCTTTTGGAGAATATTTCAATCAATATCTTGAAGAAAATCCTGCAGACGGAAGAGCTGTCGTAGGAAAATGTCATTTGGCGGCGAGAGCGCGTATGGCGGCTCGTGCGGCGAGAGATACCGTTATCAGAAAAGGAGCGCTTGAAGGAATGACTTTACCTGGAAAATTAGCGGATTGTTCGAGTCGAGAACCAAAAAATTCTGAACTCTTTATCGTTGAGGGAGATTCCGCTGGTGGTTCCGCAAAACAAGGAAGAAATAGAGAAACTCAGGCTATTTTGCCTTTGAGGGGTAAGATTTTGAACGTTGAGCAAGCACGTCTTGATAAAATTTTGGGGAATAATGAGGTGAAGAATTTGATTGTGGCGCTTGGAGTTGGAGTTGGTGAATCTTTCGACATTGAAAGACTGCGTTATCATAAAGTTGTGATAATGACCGATGCGGACGTGGATGGCGCACATATCAGAACTTTGATTTTGACCTTGTTCTACAGATATTTCAGAGAATTGATCGAAAAAGGACATATTTATATTGCGCAACCACCACTTTACAAAGTTGCGGTGGGAAAAAGCGCACATTATGTTTATAGCGATGAAGAAAAAGATGCCTATACGAAAACTTTAGCCACAGATACCAAATATTCAATCCAACGTTATAAGGGTCTTGGAGAAATGAATCCTGATCAGTTGTGGGATACAACTATGGATCCTTCCAAAAGAACAATGTTGAAGGTGAATGTAGAGGATGCTGAGCGTGCAGATCAGGTTTTTGACACTTTGATGGGCGCGGAAGTAATGCCTAGAAAGAAGTTCATTCAAGCATACGCCAAGAAGGTAAAGAATTTGGATATCTAGTTAGGGATTTTTCTGATGACAGGAAGTGTTGACGATCTTTCGTTTTTTTGTTATAAGTCCTTCCACAGTGTGTGGATGTTTATCATTTTAATCTAAAAAACATATGTCATCAGACTTAGGAGTAATTGGAGGATGGACGGTTGACGAGGTGGATCCGATGAGAGATGGGATTAATGGAGTTGGGAAGAAGTTGGACGAAGATGTTGTAATAAAATCGCAATCAACTCTGTATAAAACTCCTAGAGATGTTTTTGCTCTTTTGATGGAAAAAGCTCATTTGGCGGATATTATTGAGGAAGATCCTAAGGGTGGTGATTCGGTTTCTAAATCGGGGCAGGAGAGGATTGATTATGGACAAATGGTTGATGAGTTGTTGCGTGGAGCAGAAGATGATATTCCGGAAATGCTTCGTTTTAATAAATTGGTTTTGATCGTGGGCGCGCATATTCATGAGTTGATGTATGATTATAGGAGAGCAAGCGAAGGAGATTCAGTTCGAGCAATTGTAACTGGAATGAGAAATGCTGAAGCTTTGGATGGTGTCGTAGGTCCTGCCTCAGCAATGGGACTATTCCTTACTTCTGAGGATTTTTTGAATGGGGTTTCCAGAGTTGAAGAAGATGGTGAGGGCGAAATGGATACTAAATGGATTTCGGAGAGAGTGTCTGGTTTTGCTTATGCGATAGAGAAGAAAATTTATACTTTGACAGGCGATCCTCTTTAGTTTTATAGAAACAATAGGTTGCTTTTATTCCGTGAATAACTATAATTGCTTCGCT
>CAINDQ010000053.1 GCA_903847465.1 uncultured Candidatus Peregrinibacteria bacterium | reverse complement strand
CACTTTTGTTTTCATTACATCCACATCTTTCTCTAAGTAAATGACCAAATCCTCTTACTCCAGGCGTACATTGAGGTAGAAATTCTTCGATAACAGCTTGTACTTGAGTTTCAAGAATCGCTTCATCAACCTCAGGATCAGGCAAAGCCGATCCTTCGGCTCGAGAAGTTTGCAGTAATTCTGCCAGCTCTTTGGCTTTAGCTTCACTAGGGAAATGACCTGCCTTCATGGCAGCAATAAGATCATTGGCGGCTTGCTCAGCCCCTTCGTCATGTTTTTCAACTCTATCATTCATGCTTTTATTTTAAGGCAAATCTTTTACGCCTCCACCGCCGTCATCACTCTGTAAATCGCATCGGCGACTTCTTGACGTGTCATAGAAGCAGAAGGATTGATTCGTGATGTATTCTCAAACAATCCCATCTCTTTTGCCTTGGCAAAATATGAAGCATACCAAGAGTCTTTATCTACGTCAGAATAAGGATTAGCAGTTACACGCCCGCTAACTTCCACATCCATAGTATTGAATAATATTTTCAAGAATTCAGCTTTGCTTACAGGATTGCCTGGTTTGAAAGTGTTATCGCCATATCCGGCAACAATCTTTTTCTTTTGAGCAGTGTAAATATATTTCACAGCCCAATCAGTTGATTTTACATCTTTAAAGCTCAATCTTCCTGAAGACAAAGCAATCTTTGTACCTTCCATAACCAGCTTCAATCCCTCAGCTCTAGTTACATTCTTTGTTGGTTTAAAAGTACCATCGGTATATCCACTTACAACACCTTTTTCAGCTAAATACATAATTGAATCACTGTATTTATTACTAGATGGAACGTCTTTGAATACAATCGGAACATTTTCTTCACTTATATCAAAACGATCGGAATAGAACTTTTGATCGTTGTATTCAATTTTGATTTTGTCGGAACCAGCTTCCATTCTCGAAAAATTTCCAACATATTCACCATTCGAAAACTTGAAAACACTCATGATCGCACCATCTACGCTAAAGTTTCCATCATTTGCAGTCACGATAATCTCATCAGTAAATCCGTCAGGAAATTTCTTTCCAAACTGATCCACCACAGTGATTTTGAAAGTTCCTTTTCGATTAACATAATATTTTGAATCAACGTCTACCTTGAACCCTGAAAACACCGCCGCTTCATCTGAAGAATTAGAAGAAGTAGTAGTTTGTTCGTCATTATTACTGTTATCAGTATTATCTTCATTGACATAAGAACTTGCTCCGGAATCATTTTCAGAATCATTCTCAGAATCTGTCTGCGTATTTTCATCTACTGTATAAGAAGCATCTCCATCCATATATTTCTGAACATACTCCATCGGATTTACGGTCGTGTCCATAGCGTTTTCCTTGCCCAGCCCAGCGTTAATAGCGCTAAAGAAATCTAGGCCGACTTCCCTTGCATCAGCCCATGTGAATGGCCAAAATGGATGCCAAGGAGCTTCACTATTATCTATTTGGAAATGTAAATGAGGACTTGTTGCCGTACCTGTCGCTCCGCTGTAACCAAGCAATTCTCCTTTTCTCACAACTTGACTGGTAGAAACCGAAACGTCACTCAAATGACTATAAGAAGAAAACAGAGTGTCTTTCACGTTCTTATTATTCAAAGAAGGAAAATTGTTGTGTTGCAAAACTACGTGATGACCAAAGCCATCACTCTGCGTAGAAGCTTTTTGAACCGTACCATTAGCAATGGCGTAAATTGGAGTCCCTTCCGGAACTTTGATGTCGACAGATGGATGTGAACCATTGAATTCAACATGATCGTATTTGTAATTCCCCATGTATACCACCGGATAAGTAATCATTGCGTTTCGGCCGTCATTGCTTGAAGTGTTCATTTCGGAAGGATCGTACATTGGAAGATTCATTAGCTCACTGCTTTTGAATTCTTCATATGTCTGACCATACTTTCCAGCACTTAACTTTACCCAATTTGGCACTTTCTTGACTGGATAAGTCGTGCCGTCGAATGGAGCATGCTGAGGCAAATTTACAAGACTAACTTGTAGAAATGTCGCAAGCCCGCCAAAGACGGAAGCCATTACGGTTACCGCTACAGTAACTAAAATACCAAGCGTAACCTTGTGATTGAAATTGTGGTTCTTTTTATTTTTTGTCATGTTTGTGTTTGTTTTTATTTGAAAAGATTATAGAATTATAGCAAATATTTGGCTAAAAATCAATGCTTTGAGCGTAAGTAAAAGCGAAAAAGAGACCCTGAAAATTGCTCAAGATATCGCTAAGAAAGTGAAAAATGGCGGTATCATCTGTTTATTCGGCGATCTTGGAACTGGAAAGACAATGCTTTCCAAAGGAATTTCCGAAGCTTTGGGTATCAATAAATTCATGGTGAAAAGTCCGACCTACACTTACATCAGAGATTATCCTCTAAAGAACAATCACGTTTATCACATCGATTTGTACAGATTGGAAATTATTGATGAATTACTATTGCAAGAAATCGAAGAATTAATGTTGAACAAAAAGAACATCTTAATCATCGAATGGGCAGATCGAATGCAAGATCATTTGCCCGAAAAGAGAACAGATGTTTGCCTAGAATATATCGATCAAAATTCTCGTAACATAACCATATTCAACCAAAATGACTAAGACAGAAATTAACAAGTTTTACAAAACCTATCGCGTTCCAAAGAATATTATCGCTCATATGCAGAAAGTGGCTGAAATATGCGAGATATTAGCCGACAAATTCGAGAAAAAAGGCATCGAAATCGATAAGGAATTGCTCATAAGCGCCGCTCTTTTGCATGACGCCATCAGAGTTTGTGATATGAAAGAATTCAAACCTTTAGAACTAGATCCAAAGGCCACCGAGGAAGACATTGCGATTTGGAAAGAACTGCGACTTCTTTACGGAAAAATTGGGCACGAGATGGCCGTCAGTAGATTATTGCGATTTATGGGAGAACCAAATGTTGCCGGTCTTATTCTTAAACATGATTTTTATCGCATCGATAATTTGAATACTTGGGAAGAAAAAATTCTCTATTACGCGGACAAAAGAGTTGATCACGACAAAATCGTCACCTTACAAACACGCTTCGTCGAAGGTCGCAAACGCAACAACGACAAGGACGACAACTTCGACAAAATCGACGCCATCGAGCAAAAAATCTATCTCCTAGAAAAGGAGCTTATTGCGGAGATAGGGGAGTTTTCTTTTGACGCTTAGCCCAATAGTTTTCGTTTACCTTGCCTACCCTTAAATCTTTCCAATATTGTTCGTCAAGTTTTCCTCCAGATATTCGGAAAAGCCAATCCTTCACCGCGCTTACTTCCTTGGCTCTTTCAGGAAATTTTTCAACTAGTTTGTCTAAAAAAATAGCCCTGTCTTTTAAATCTGTATAGAACAAAGACATACACGCATTAGAAAAGTTTTCCACGATTTCCTCAGTTTTATTGCTATCTTGAGCAATTGCAGTAACTATCGTAATTATTGAGGGAATCAATCCTCTTTGAAAAGAAGTCGCAAAGTGTGCGAATTCATGATAAAGAACATATGGGCTAGCTAAATACATAGTGTCTCTGGTTGGGTCGTATATACCTTCACACTCTTCCTCTTTAGAATCTTCGGTAACCATAATCTTTGCACACAGCTGTATCTGCTTAAGTCCGTTATTAATAAATAAATCTCTTGGAGCTTTTACCATACTTCCCTTCAAAATTTCCAATTTTTGCAACAAAACGGATATATTTCCGAGAGGGTAAATATCATAATGAGTTCCTTTATAATCTTTCATGACCGTCAGTCCTTTTTTGGGAATAATTATTTCCACTCCATAATTCAGCTTTATCCAATCAGTAATATCCTTAATCTTTTCCCCCAATTTTAGATATTCCTTCTCAGTACAACCCTTTGTTATATCAAAATCAGCACTCAAACATTTTCGCTGAGCATCAAGATCTTTTTTTTGCGCCTCTACGCTACGATCTGGTTTTTCACCTCCTCCAGCCATATTACGACAAATTATTGATCAGATTTAGTGTGCCAGGACCGACACGACCGGCGCCTGTATCACTTTCACTTTTAACTAGACCATTGTCTTTTTGGAATTCGGTAATAGCGGCTTTTGTAGATGGACCAAAGTAATTGGTAATGTCGCCATCGAAGTATCCCTGATCCTTCAGAAATTTCTGCAAGACAGCAACTTGTTTATTTGTTACGCCAAAATCCAATTCAGCCGTCAGAAGCGTTTTACCCTCAGACGCAGACAAAGAAATCGTTGTTTCTTTCATCTCAGGATTGCTGGCAATCATCACCATATCGTTTGTCGCCTGAGCAATTAAGACTCTTCTATCATTTCTAGACGCGATCATGTCGTTTAAACGTTGTCTTGTTTTTGGACCAAATACTCCCGCTCCAACAGTTTTCTTATCCACAACTATTCCTTGCGCTTGCTGAAATTTGAATACAGCATGTTCTGTAACTTCATCATAAACACCAGTCACATCTTTTCTGTAATAATTCATATTCTTCAATTCTTCCTGTAATTTTCTTACAGCATCACCCTTAGATCCAGTTGAAAGTCCTGAAGATAGTAAATCTGACAATTCCAAGTTGTATTTTTTAGCTAAACTTTCCTGTTCGTCTACAACTGGTTCAGCAGTGGCTGTCGAAGTTGTGGTTGTAGTGTCCTCTGCGTATTGGTTAGAATAATCACATTCTTGTGGAAGATATTCATCGCTAGAATAATCACCAAGATAAACCTCTTCTTTTACGGATTCATCCACACCGTACATCGTAGCTGTAACGGTTCTTTTGCCCCAATTTAGAGCTCTTTTCAAACCTTTATCTCCAAATCCCATCCAAATATCTAATCTATCATAGGAGTTGTTTCTTTGACCTGCCTGGACAATAGCACCTCCACGATCATGTACCGCCACTGTTCCAACATCCGGAATATACAATTTCATTCCAAAATCATAAGTCTTTGGAGCGGCAATCATTCCTGGATAAACATCCGTACCGTCAGCGCCATGGATTCCATGACCATTCAGCCTAATATCTCCATCGTAACTGCCTGTCACATATTTATCCTGACAAGGTAGGGGAGAATAATAAGCGGTGATAATAAAATTCTGTTCGTAAGGATAACCTTTGTCGCCAGTGCTGGCGTCAAAATCACTAGCCAAAGCTAGTTCTTGTCCGACCGAAGTCAGCGGTTGAAAAACCATAAAGCAGGTAGCAAGAAGAACAAGATTACAAACTACTAATTTTACGATTCTAGAATTTTTCATGTTTTTGTGTTTATTTTTTGTTTTTAAATCTCTACATTATAGCACAAAAACAACCTCCCGACCTTTGACTCGGCTTGCCTCAGCGCAAATAACATTGTCTAATAAAAAACCACCCAAACCAAATAACTATGGCTGATGTATGCTCTAAATCGCTCCAATTCTTCTCAAAATCTCCCTGTCGACAAATTCGCGATCTCTGCCGTACTTCAGTCTTGAAAGTTGTTTGTAAGCTTCAGCGGCTTCCTTGTCTCCTTCCTCAGTATATGGATTTACCGGAGTAATACTGAAAGGTTGACTTGGTTGAGTATCGATAGAAAGTTTCATTACAGCTTTGTATTTATCAATATTGATCAGATCTTGATCACTGAAAACTGGAGCCATTTCTTTTGCCAAGAACTCAGCGTCTTGCGCACCAATCTTGTATGCCATCATCGTACCAACGTTTCCAAATACGGCGCCTTTCAAATCTGTTTTACCTTTTGAAGCACCACCGCCTTCTTCCAACTGAGCCAAGTACTGATGGGCGATATTAAGACCTAAGCGGTACTTTCTGGCCTCGGAAAGGATTGTTTCGATACTTGGAGTCACATAGTTCTGGAACTCATCAATATACAGGAAGAAATCACTACGATCTTTCGCTGCTATTTTTGCTCTGCGAAGAGCGCCCATCTGAATCTTTTGTACAACGATCAAACCTAGAAGCTTTGAGTTGATTTCACCAACCGAACCTTTGGATAGATTCATAAGCAAAATTTTCTTTCCCTGCATAACCTCGGAAATATCAAAGGCCGATTTCGTCTGACCAATAATATTTCTCATCATCGTATTCGTAACGAACTGACCAAATTTAGCAGCAAAGTACGGAATCATTTCTTGTTTCTCACGAGCGCCTGTCTTTGCCATCTGATGATCCCAGAAGGAAGCAACGATTGGATTTGTGACATGCTGTCTCTTCATTTTCGCAAAGTCATCATCCGTAAATAGACGCACGATATCTGTGATGGAAGCGCCTCCCGGATCCGACATCAAAGTCAAACAACCATTTCTAAAGTAATCTTGGATACGAGGTCCAAACACTTCTTCATCAAACAGTTTGATCATGATATTCATCGCATCTAGCGCTACAAGCTCTTTCTCTTCCCAAGTGTCACCTTCCAGCAAATTCAAGCCTAAAGGCCTTTCCATATCACTAGGATCGAAGTAAATAACGTCATCAGCTCTCTCTCTAGGAATAAACGGCAAAATATCTTCAATCAAACTTCCGTGCGGATCAACTACGCATAGACCATCGCCATTCTTCAAATCCTGTCTAATCATTACTTGCAGGATAGAAGATTTACCAGTACCGGTTTGTCCAATCACATAGAAATGTCTAAATCTATCCTCACGTTTCATGCGAATTTCCTTTTTCTCGCCACGATATACATTGTAACCAAGCAAAATTCCTTCGGTTGGAATGTTTGAAGGAGCAGTCGCAATTTTGAAGTTCTGCCAAGCGATATTAGGATATTTATTGAAACGAATATTCGGAATATGAAAAATGCTCGACAATTCATCGGCGGCAAGAATATTTATTTTATGAGTGATCCATTGATTGAATCCTCGATAGAAATTTCTAAAAATGAAATTGGTAACCAGAGTCTTATTAACATGCCAATGAGAATATTCGAGAGCATTGCCATTTGGTGTGCTGTACTGGGTAAATGCGCCTCTTATTGCCACAAGATTGGCATGGGCCTCTTGTTTTGTATTTGCAGCCGCAACCAGTCTAATAATAGTTTCAAAGCCAGGCTTAGCGTTCTTTTCCTCCATCGCTTTTACTTCCTCATCTGTGATTGGAGTGGTTCTGGTAGAAACACCATCTTTCGCAAAATTATTCATCACCCCTTTTTCGCCTTGGAAAAGCAAAGCAAATAGGGTAGCGAACCAAGAAATAGGATTGAACCATTCAAGATCATGGCCTTTTTTGTTTTGGAAAATCTCACTTGCCTTTTCACGACCTTTTTTCTGCCATCCACCCTTGATTGGCTTGATCATGATTTGAATAGCGGCTCCCTCGTCTTTACCAATTTTTGATAAAGAATTTATTAGTCCATTTAAAGGATCGGCGGTCATTCTCGCAAACGTTTTGATTGGATACCAGTAAGGTTTGTCTGTGACGATATAAGCTGAAGCCACATGGCTATTCGGTTTGAAAATATTGTAATCATCTACCTGTTCTACGTAAGAATCAGGGTAGAACGCAGTTAATTGCTTTTCAATTAGAGGCGCAATATGTCTTGGACAAACGATAAAGAAATTTACCATTCCGTCTATCACGGCATATTCTAGTGACAAAAAGTCCTGATCGGTAAAGAAGGCATACCATTCTTTTTGATACAAACTATGCAAATTCTCAAAGAATTGAGTCATCATTCCTCCACCAATTTCCTTAAAATCTTTCTGAACTGAGTATTGTTCACCTTCTCTTTCACGATCTTCCTTGGACTCTTTTTTTGGCACCTTGATGAGCAAAAAGACCATGTTTAGTGATCTCTCAATATTGATCTTATGACGAATAATTTTTACGACAACATAAGCGAGCAAAATTACTCCCAAAATAATCAATATGGTGAAACCCCAGTTTTGAATCCAATTTGCCATCAAATCTATTTAAATATATCCAACAATTTTAACACAAATGAGTAAATTTAGCAACGCTCTATTTCTCCTTTTTCATTACCTTGATGTGCAGTTCTGATATTTGTTCTTCTGGCATTTCAGATGGAGCACCAAGCATGAGATCTTTGGCTTTCTGATCTTTTGGGAAGGCGATCACTTCTCTGATATTTGGTTCGTTCGCAAAAATCATGATCAAACGATCTATTCCCCAAGCGATCCCTCCGTGTGGAGGAGCGCCATATTGGAAAGCCTCAAGGATATGCCCAAATCTTCTTGTCGCGTCTTCATCTTTTATCCCCAAAATATCAAATATTTTTTTCTGAGTGTCTTTGTTGTGAATTCTGATTGAACCGCCACCAATTTCTGTACCATTCAGGACGATGTCGTAGGCGAGTGCCAAGGCGTTTTTTGGATCTTTGTCGAATTCTTCCGGATCTTTTGGAGAAGTGAATGGGTGATGAACGGCATCAAGTTTGCCCGTTGCTTCATCATGCTGGAACATTGGGAAGTCTTTTACCCAACAGAAAGCAAACAAATTCTCATCAATCATATTTAATTTGGCCGCAACTGCCTGTCTCACTTTTCCCAGAGATTCGCAGGCAATTTTGAATGAATCAGCGGCAAAGAAAATGATGTCTCCGTTTTTGGAATCGCATCTCTCGGCAATTTCTTTCAGATCTTCCGGAGTGAAGAATTTTGCAATTGTAGATTTCAGTCCTTCGTCACCATGAGTCATGTAGGCGAGTCCCTTTGCTCCGTAAATTTTAGCCACTTCTTCAAACTCATCGATTTCTTTTCTAGTAAATTTTGCGCCTCCGACAACCTTCAAAGCTTTTACAATTCCACCTTTTTCCACAACTCCTTTAAACACTCCAAATCCACATTCCGAAGCAATATCGCTAATGTCGGATAATGGCATGTCAAAGCGTAAATCCGGCTTGTCGCTTCCGTACAAATTCATCGCTTCGTCATAAGTCAGAACTGGGAATGGCACATTCTTCATTTTCTTGTGTGGCACAAATAACTTTACGATATCAATCATCAATTTTTCATTCAATTTCATAATGTCTTCTTCGTCTATAAAAGACATCTCAACGTCGAACTGTGTAAATTCAGGCTGTCTATCTCCACGTTGATCTTCATCACGGAAACATCTGGCAATCTGGAAATATCGATCAAATCCAGCCACCATTAGGAGTTGTTTCAATTGCTGAGGAGATTGTGGCAATACGTAAAAAGTTCCTGGATAGATTCTAGAAGGTACTAGGTATTCACGACTTCCTTCAGGCGTTCCTTTGATCAAGATAGGCGTTTCTACCTCAATAAAATCAAGCTTATCCATATAATCACGAATATGCTTAATCACTCGATGGCGAAGAATCATATTGTTTTTCAAACGATCATGACGAAGATCGAGATATCTGTATTTCAATCTAACATCTTCGCTTACTTCACGCTCCTGATCAATTTCAAATGGAGTAGTTTTGGCCTCATTCAAAATAGTCACCTTGGTCACTAATATTTCAATTTCTCCACTGTGCAAATTGGCATTTGCCTGACCGGAAGGTCGTTTTCTCACCACGCCTTCTATTTGTAAAACATATTCACTTCTCGCTTCATTCATCAAATTATGAGCCTCATTATGATTGATTGGATCTGATACTGTTTGAGTAAGTCCATAGCGGTCTCGCAGATCGATAAAGATCACGCCTCCATGATCTCTTCTTCTGTGAACCCAGCCTGCAAGAATGACATGACTGCCATCATCATGAGCGGTTAGGTCGTTACAAGTGTGTGTTCTGTACATATATAAAAGTTAAAGACTGCCTAATCTTAGTGGAGAAAACCGCATTTTTCAATGCATTATTGCAATAAAAGCGCCTCAATCCTGCCTTTTAATTCATCGGAAAGATCTATGCCGAATGGAAGTTTCAATTTCTTGTTACTAGCAGTCAAAATTACTTCGACAGCAGTTTCACCCTTATTCCTCATTAAAAGATTGTTCAATTGTTTCATCGTTTCAGAATTGGCAGTTTTTGGAATCTCAATAACGAAGGTGTTTACAGACTTATCTTTAACGGCCAAATCCTCGCTTACATTGGCTTCACTATGTTCAATCCCAGGGACAGGCGTCTCCGCCTCCTTTTTCTCCGCCAAAATATCATCTAGCATTCTAATTATGATGTCAGACTTGTCGCTATCATCAAAAAATCCTTCATTCTTGGCATTCTCAGTCATCGTATCCAAAGAAAGCAACTTCGCATTATCGCAAAGAATTTGATACATCCCTCGACGATTATCCAGCTTTCCAGTCACTCCAATCACATTATCCTCCCTTAAAACATCTCCAAATTTACTGAAAACTTTCGGGAACATCATGCAGTTCACTTTCCCACTCGGATCTTCAATCATAAAGCTCGCCATATAAGTTCCACTTTTCGTCAGCATTCTTCTCAGTCCAGAAATAAGCCCTAGAGCTTTCACAGGTTTATTTAAGTTTTTGTCGGTAAGTAGTCCTATCAAATTAGCTTTTCTGGAAATATATTTTTTTAGCCCACGCAGTGGATGCCCAGAAACATACATTCCAATAAATTCTTTTTCCCATTTCAGGTTCTGAATAGTGGTGGATTTCGCAACATTTCTCATTTTGAATCCGCAATCATCGGAAGCCGATTCCTCCATAATCCCAAAAATACTGGTCTGTCCGCTGATTGAAAAATCTTGGCAATATTTAGCGTATTTAGAAATTTCATCGTGGTTTTCGGCAATCTGATTGCGATCTCCAAACTCGTCCAAAGCGCCACTACAAGCCAAAGCTTGAATAGTTTTCTTGTTAACAATTTTTTGCGGCACCATTTTGATAAAATCTTCCAGCGTTTTGAATCTTCCAACTTTTTCTCTCACATCTATCACTTCCTTAATCGGTCCTTCTCCCACACCTTTGATAGCCATAAGTCCAAAACGAATAGTATTATCATTCACTACCGTAAATTGTCCGAAAGATTCATTGATAGAAGGTGGCAAAACATCGATTCCTTTTTCAATACATTCCTTCATTTCCAAAACAACGCGATCAGTATTTCCGGCATCGCTACACAATAACGCAGTCATAAATTCAGTAGGGAAGTGCGCCTTGAGATAAGCGGTCTGATAAGCGATCATTCCATAACACACGGCATGCGCTTTATTGAATCCATATCCCGCAAACGGCTCGATTACTTCCTCAAAAACTTCTTTGGCAAATTTTTCCTTATGCCCTTTCGCAACCGCGCCTTGGATGAATTTTTCACGTTGCTCCTCGAGCAAGGAAGCGATTTTCTTACCTACAGCTTTACGCAATAAATCCGCTTCTCCCAGCGAGAATCCAGCAAAATCTCTCGCCAATTGCAAGATTTGCTCCTGATAAACAGCCACACCATAAGTGTTCTCCAAAATAGATTTAAAAGACTCGTGCAAATACTTCACTTTCTTCGGATCCTTCTTTCCCGCAATATAATTCGGAATCCATTCCATCGGACCTGGACGATAAAGGGCGCCCATCGCCACGATGTCATCAAATTTTGTTGGTTTCAGATCCTTCAAGTACCTTCTCATTCCCAACGACTCAAACTGAAATACTCCAGTCGTGTCTCCCTCTTGAAACAGCTTGAAAGTGGCCTCATCGTCCAAAGGAAGACGAGTTATGTCTATATCCGCATCCTTTGTTCTCTTTGCGATTTTACAAGTTTTTTCAATAACGGTTAGGTTTTTCAAGCCCAAAAAGTCCATCTTTAGCAGTCCCAATTCCTCGATCGGTTTCATGGAATACTGTGTTACCATTTCTTTCTGTTCTCCACCTGGACTGAATTGCAAAGCCGTATATTCGATCAATGGTTTCGCTGAAATCACTACGGCACACGCATGCGTTCCAGCATGCCTGACTGTTCCTTCCAGTTTCATCGCATAGTCGAGCAAAATCTTTGCTCTCTCATCTGTATCGTATGCTCTTTTCAAATCCGGATCTTCTTTCACGGAAAGTTTGAGTGGAGTATTTTTCCCCAAAACTGGTGGCGGGATAGCCTTGGCCAGTTTATCTACTTCTTGATAAGGATAACCAAGCGCTCTTCCCGTATCGCGCACAGCCGCTCTAGGAGCCATGGTTCCGAATGTAATAATCTGAGCGACATTTTCGCGGCCATATTTCTCAATTACATAACTCAAAACTTCATCGCGTCTAGCGTCCGCAAAGTCGATATCAATATCAGGCATACTCACTCTTTCCGGATTCAAGAAACGTTCGAAGAATAATCCATAATGAATTGGATCAAGATCCGTAATGTTTAAGGACCAAGACAGAAGAGAACCAGCCGCAGAACCTCTGCCTGGCCCAACTGCAATCTTTTGTTCTTTTGCATGTCTAACGAAATCCGAAACAATCAAAAAGTAGGCATCAAATCCCATTTTATGAACAAGCGCGATCTCAAATTCCAATCTCTCCATATATTCTTTTGAAATCCCTTTTCCCTCAAAACGTTTTTCCAAACCTTCTATACATAGTTGCTTTAGAAATGTATGTGGATCTTCATTGTTTGGAGTTGGAAAAGAGGGGATTAGGTTTACCCCAAATTCAAAATCAACATTACATCTCTCCGCAATTTTCAAAGTATTCTCAATCGCTCCTGGAAATTGTTCCCCAATGGTCTCCATATCTTTCAAATCGCGAATCGAAAAATCGCCCGTATATCTCATGCGATTCTCGTCGCCGACAGTTGTCTGAGTTTGAATACAGATCAGTATATCATGCACATCTTTGTCTTCCGGTCTTGGGTAATGTGAATCATTAGTCAGGACTATATTTAGATCATATTGCTTCGCTAATTCTCTAATTCTTTCGTTTACGATTTGTTGATGTTCGATCAAAGGATGATCCTGAATTTCCAAGAAATAATTCTTTTTTCCAAATATTTCCAGATTTTTTTCGATAGTTTCTCTTATAGCATCTTCATTTCCAGAAAGAATCATGCGTGGCAATTGTCCCATCAGACAGCCACTCAAAACGATCAGTCCTTTGCTATAAGTCTTCAAAATTCCGTAATCAATCCTCGGTTTATAATAAAATCCTTCCAGATTAGCCTTCGTCACCAACTTCAACATATTGTGATAGCCTTCATTCGTTTCCGCCAAAACCGTCATGTGAAAAGGTTTTGTATCGGTCTGCACTTCTTTATCGAATCTCGTGCGAGGCGCCATATACATTTCACAACCCAAAATAGGCTTTATACCGTTATCCTTCGCCGCATGATAAAACTCGATCAAGCCATGAGTTACGCCATGATCAGTCAAAGCAATCGCCGGATAACCAAGCTCCTTCGCTCTTAGGACGATTTCCTTTGGACTGCCAAAACCATCTAGTAAACTATAGTGCGAATGGGTATGTAGATTTACAAAAGACATAAATAATTAAGCGAAGTTAGCCATCATATGCACATGAACGTGAAACACTTCCTGTCCGCCTTTTTCCCCGACATTGATCTGCAGAGTGTATCCAGGAAGATTTAATTTCTCTCCCATTTTCTTTGCACAGGAAACCAGATGACCAATGATTTTTTCGTCACCTTCTTCCATGTCGATGATTGTAGGAATGTGTTTTTTTGGAACGATTAGAAGATGTGTTTCCGCTTTTGGATTGATATCGTTAAAGATAACACAAATTTGATCTTCGTATAAAAACTCTGAAGGGATTTCTTTGCTTACAATCTTGCAAAATACGCAATCGCCCATAACAAAAAAGTTAATTATAAATAAGCAGATGCATTTTAGGTTAATCGGACTTGATAAGCAATTACTTCTTGCGTTTCAATTCCAATTTGTAGACTGCACGACCAACACGTACAAATTGAGGATTCTTTTGTAAGTTCAAAGAGATTGTTCCTTTTTTAACATGTCTTTGTTTCAAAACTCCTTCGATGATTTCTTGTTTTGTCATTGGGCTCTTTTTCTTCAATAATCCTTCGATAATGTCAGCGACAGTTCCTTTTTCGTAACCAAATTCTTTCAAAGCATAAAGTCCACGACCCACCAATACGAATTGTTCGTATCGAATAAGTTCATTGTGAACGGCCTGAGTTGTAACAACTTTCTTGTCAAAACCTGCTTCTGAAATCTTATTGGCAATTTCTACGAAATGGAGTGGTTTTTTCTCTCTCTTCAAGATGATATAAGCCTTGTCTCTAATACTTCTTGGATTGATATGTCTCCAAGTCATTAATCCAAATCCGCCTTCCATTTTCTTTACTCTCTTATCAACTTCTAGAGCAGAGATAACGATAGCGTCACTAAAGTTCTTCAAAGTTTCTTCCATCATCTGGCGAATTTGAACAACTAGTTTTGAATCCTGCATTACATCAGCCTTCTTCTTCATGATTTTCATTCCTGTATTCACGATAGAATTAAGCAGTGTCATATCCAATCCCTTAGCCTTCCAGAATGGATGAGTTAGATTTGTCTTTTCAGATTTCTCAATAGTCGGATTGATGCTCAACGCCAACTTGATAATATGTGCATCAACATCATTGCTTGATCCAATATTGTTTAGAATTGCCGCAACAAGTTTCTTTTCAACAATCACTCCGCCATTTTCTTCAATCACTTTATTTGCAATTTCATTGATGGAATTTAGACGTGTCGTCTGAACAGTTCTTCGAAGTTTATTCAAAGCAATTTTCTCGATTTGGCGAACACGTTCTCTTGTTACAGAGAATTGTTGTCCAATACTCTCAAGGGTACGTCTAGGCTTATTATCAAGACTAAAACGTTGTACAATGACGTCTTTTTCTTTATTTGTAAGAATCAAAAAGATGTCTTCGATAATTTCACTCAGGTTGAGTTTTGTTGAAGTTGTAGACATATAACGTTAAGAGTTAATCAATTGTGCAATAAGAATATTCACTTATCAATCTATTGTCAAGCCAGAAAGTTGATATTAATGCAATATTATTTTCTGGGAAATATTAAGGGAGGAAATGTACACCATTGACAAAAACTAGTCAAATGAATTTTATTTGGTATTGCAATTTGGCTTTCTAACATTAAAATAGGTTTCGTTCTGTAAGAAAAAAATGGGCGAGTGGTGGAACTGGTAGACACGTTAGCCTTAGGAGCTAATGGCCTAAAACCGTGAGGGTTCGAGTCCCTCCTCGCCCACCATTAAGTAGCGAGAAAACCGATCCGGAGTGGAAGCGATACGAGTTTTACGAGATATCGCTGGAACGTAGGACTTTGAGCAAGAAAAGCCGCGACGGCCAGGAGCAAGGGCTTTTCGCAGATCAAAGAGGTTTTCCCTATTGAGGCTTGTAGTTGTATCTCGGGGCTGTAGCTCAGCTGGCTAGAGCACTTCCATGGCATGGAAGGGGTCGTGGGTTCAAATCCCATCAGCTCCACCAAAAAGATTACGCTTCCAACTATCCTTCCGAGGAATGCTTTTCACTTCTATGAGGAATTATTGCATAAGGAGGGACATTGCTGTAAACATCCGTATACGAAATGCCTTTTCGTTGTCCAGGTTTAACAACGAGAAATTTACCATCATCCATTATAGAAACAGTGTATGAAGCAGGAAGTCCTGTTGCCTTTCTAAACATTGTAATTTCAACAAGAGTGAAATCGTCTAATACATTCTTGGCCGCATTTCCAGTCTCAGCAACACCTTTGCCAACAACAGCATCAGCTTGCACAGAAGTACGTGCCAACATATCAGTTCTTCCCTCTACTACACGCTCAACAGGTCCCTCTGGAGCCCCTGAAGCCATTCCTTGACCATTCGCCATATGTTTTTTGGTTAAATTTCAATATTTACACTTGCTATAATACAACAAATAGCGCATATTTGTCAATCACTCTCTTTTTAGCCTCGATCAGACTTCGCATATCTTGAATTTCTCACTCATGCAAGCCTTAAACAATCGTTCCGCAAACTTCGCACGTATAGTATTGGCAGAAAACCATATTACATATACAATTAGAAATAATGAGCCAAGAAATAGCTCCAATAACAAGCGACGTGACAACAAGTACAGGCGATGAACCCGATGATACATTAGTTCCCGAAGGAGCCGCCTCTTATCCATACATTCATTTAGCACAGCGTGTCATGGCGGGCGCGGGCCAAGAGATTCCTATTCCTAGCGGAATGACTAGAATTTTCGCCGCCATGTGTATTCCAAATGAACATGGTCAAAGTATGGGTGGGCATACCGAACAAGTTCGAAAATTATCAACAGGATTAGCTGAAGGCTTAAACAGATGTAGTCCTGCCCTAGCAGTGCCAGATGACGTAATGAGAATACTCAAAGTTTGCACGACTCTTCACGACATAGGAAAAACTGGTCCCGCACCAGATATAAACTCAGAGCCAGAACAATTCATTTTTTATTACAACTTGAATTTCCCCGCAGGTGAGGCTCGAAGCGCTATGCTCGTTGACGACTTAGACAAAGCTGTAATGAGCGGAAAACTTCTCCCATATACCAGAGATTACATGATCTCAACGTTGATAAAGGCCGGGTACGATCCTTACAAAATGACACGTAGAGATTTATACACTACTCATCTCGGATTCACCGACGATATTGCTGGACACTTTGGATTTAGCAGAGACATCAGAGGTGGCTCAGCGATGCACCATTCCAAAAAAGGTTTAACAACTAATGGTTATAAAACCAGAGATTTCCTTCATATTTCTCGTGTTACTGAACCAGCAGATGAAGCCGGAGGTATGTCTAGAGAAGGAAATGACAATAGCCGTCTTGGCATAAGAGAAACAGCACAAGCAATTTTTATTCCTTTTGAATCAATCTCTGACCGAGCAGTAAGTCAGGCTTATTGCGCCACTTTAAGCGCCGCCTTTGCTCACGACATATTCCAGAACATTTTAAAAGAAAATCGAAGACCGGAATTCTAAAACATTTGCACCCAATCTCAAACCCCTGTTTAATATAGGCACCTAATTTACTCGTTCCATGGACAAACTCTTGGTAAAATTTTTGTCTCGTCGTCGACTGCGCAGAGTCACAGTTTTTATGAAGTTGATTACTAAAATCGGCAACGGACCTTTATGGGCAGTACTAAGCGTTCTTTTTCTTTTCATCAATATTTATATCGGTATTGCCTTGATTATCGCTTTGCTTTCCCAAATAGTTTTACAAAAAATCCTAAAACAAATGTTCCATCGCAAACGCCCATATGTAGCGCATGACGATATTTTGTTTATCATGAGCCCTCCGGACAGATTCTCTTTTCCTTCTGGACATGCCGCCGGCGCTTTTGTTTTTGTATTTGTATTCCATTACTTATTCCCAGTTTTATTTATACCGATGTTGATTTTGGCCAGCATCATTGCTTTTTCCAGAATGTACTTGGGATTACATTATCCTTCCGACATTTTAGCCGGAATATTGCTCGGATTTGTCTGCGCAAAAATCGGGATTTTCTTAGCATATGACGTTTTAGCCTTCTTATAATGGTAAAGCCACATATTCACACTCTCATTCGCTCACGTAGACGCACGATTTGCCTTACTATCACCGAAAATGCTCAGGTAGTGGTAAAGGCACCTTTTTGGATTACCGCCCGCTATATTGAGGATTTTATGAATAAAAAACAGAACTGGATTATCAAAAAACTTGAAGCCATCAAAGAGAGGCCAAAAGCCAAGATAAAAGAATATGAAAATGGCGAAGAATTTTTATATTTGGGAAAAGTTTACAATCTTAGAATTGTGCCAAGTCGTATTCCCGTTAAGTTGAAGGATGAATTAGAAATCTCTACGAATGTTTGGCCAAAGCACAAAGAAGCGGTAAAGATCTGGTATCAAGAAGAAGCCGCCAAAATAATAGGGGATCGATGCGCGTATTTTTCAGAAATCATGGATTGTGAACCTGTAAGTATTAGAATATCAAATGCGACCAGACGCTGGGGGTCGTGTTCAGCGAGGGGAAAACTAAATTTCAGCTGGAGACTTGTAATGGCCCCAATTGAAATTCTAGATTATGTCGTAGTACACGAATTAGCTCATCTGCACGAACTAAATCACTCTCGTCGTTTCTGGGCAAAAGTAAAAAGCGTCTTACCTGATTACAAAGAAAAACAAAAATGGCTCAGAAAAAACGAACCACTTTTGAGTTTATAAAAGTATTTATTCAATCAATATTGACTGATTCCTCAATTTACCTTACCTTTTTAGTCGAAATTTAATTTAAAACTTATGGATGCAGAAGGACAACATACAGAAATACAACTTCAAGTTGCCGATCCGACAGTTCAAGTGGATGCAGAAGGACAGTACGCAGAAATACAACTTCGAGTTGCCGATCCGACAGCTCAAGGCCAGTTGTCCCGTCTCGAAACAGCGCATCGATTCGTAACAACAATTGATGGAGTTACTGGGGCAATAATAAATGTAGATCCAGATCCAGAAGTACTTGTAGGATTAGAAACAACTAGCGATCGAGCAGACGCAGTTTTAGCCCAACTATCCGCCTTTGAAGATGCAACATTAGCCTTCTCTTCTCAATTCCCGCGTCAAACAGAACCTAGACTAGCTCCACCATCACCACGTTGGGACTCTATAGATAGATCTACAACACCTCCATACTCATATCTAAAGGCTTCGCCAAACTCGTAAGCTCTCCCATAGAGATTATATCCACTCCAGTTTTTGCGTATTCAACAACGTTTTCCTCATTTATTCCTCCCGAAGCCTCGAACAAAAGTTTTTCATATAAACCTTCTTTCTTCATTTCATCCAAAGCGATTTTTATGTCTTTAGGTTCCATATTGTCGAACATAATCGCCCCAATCGTATTTAGTTTGTAAGTAGAAAGATCTACTGATAGAAATTTTGCCGCACTCAAAGCTTCTTTTACGCTCTCGGTTTCTACTTCTATAAACCTGCAATCTGGCTTATTCTCACTCAAATTCTTCATCACTCGATACATATCTCGACCAAGCAAATCCAAATGATTATCTTTTATCAAAACAGCATCACACAAATTCAATCTATGAGTTCCTCCACCGCCAATAACAACCCCTTTCTTATCCAGCAACCCCCACAAAGTCTTTCTGGTTGGAGCAATCAGAGTTCCATATTCCTGAACCTTCTCCACAATCCGACGTGTTTTTGTTGCCACACCACTCATTCTCATCAACAAATTCAAAACAACTCTCTCTACCGCCAACAAATCATGCACTTCCGCCGAAATTTCCATAATCACATCTCCTTTTTGCAAAACATCTCCGTCCCTCTTTTTCAAATCCAATTCAAATTTTCCACCAACCTTCGGCCTAAAATTCGTATCAGCATCCACCAGAAAATACTTTATCTCTTCAATTCCCGCCAAAATCCCATCTTCCTTCGCAACAATTCGAGCCTTAGCATCCTGTTTCTCAGGAAAAATAGCCCAAGTTGTCACATCACCCTTCGCACCCAAATCCTTTTCCAATTCCAAAAAAGTATATCTAAAAACCCATTGTTTATAGACATTATTATCAGTCTTTAGAAATCCCGCCGCTTTGTGAGTCAATTCTTTGATTGCGTTGCGATCCATTTTTTGGCTTGTTTATAAGACCTTAAACATTCTATCAAAAGCTTTCCCAGCTTTCAAAGCGACTTTCTTATCAACGCGCACAACCGGTTTCTCAGTTTGCAAACAATCTAGCACCGCTGGCAAAGTATTTTTCTTCATATCGAAACACATGTTGCAAAGTCCGTAGAATTTTTTATCAGGAAGTTCGCGCATCAGCCTTTCTGTCATCCCACATTCCGTCAGAACGAAAAACTCTTTTGCTTTGTCTGCTCTCGCACAACCAATCATCCCACTAGTTGAAGAAATATGATCCGCCATTTTCAAAACCTCAGGCCTGCATTCCGGATGAGCCAAAATTTTGGCTTTTGGATAAGATTTTTTGACATCCATTAAATATTCCTTCGTCAAACTATGATGCACCGGACAAAAGCCTTCCCATGGAATTATCTTTTTATTCGGTACTTGTTTCTGGACATAATCAGCCAAGTTTTTATCTGGCACAAAAATAATTTCTTTTTCTTTTAAGGATTTCACAACTCTTACCGCATTTGAAGAAGTGCAAAGAATATCCGCTTCCGCTTTTACATCTGCACTCGAATTCACATAACAAACCACCGCCGCCTTAGGATGTTTCTTCTTGAATTCTTTTAGCCCACGCGCCGTCACCATGTCCGCCATCGCGCATCCAGCATCCAGATAGGGGACGATCACTTTCTTGTCAGGGTTCAAAATAGCGGCACTCTCGGCCATAAAATTCACTCCGCAAAACAAAATAATCTTTGCATTAGTTTTCTCCGCCGCCTTACACAACTCCAAAGAATCGCCAATAAAATCAGCAATTTCATATATTTCCGGCCTCTGGTAATTATGCGCCAAAATAATCGCGTTCTTGGCTTTTTTAAGTTTATTGATCTTGGTGATCAAAGCTTTTTGTTCGGAATCAAAAGTCATGTTTAGAATTTTTATGCCCGGAGAAATTTTACATAATCCCATGCACAAAACGCAACCATAATGTCTTGAGACGTTCCATGGAGATTTTTACCAATGAATATAGCAATCCTTTCAACTCACGAATCTTTTTCAATAAATTTGCCATCTCAAAATAACTCATATTCCCATAACGAGGACTAATCATGCCCATCGCTCTTTTTCGCAAATATTTTATTTCGTTTCTAATTTCGGTTTCTACTTGTTTGCGCATCATCTGTTCTGTCGGCAAATTTTTCAATAATTGAGCACGTAAAGCTTCAATCTCTTTCTTTGAAGCAGAAGTAGAAGAAGTCGTTCCTCCGCCCTTTTGTTCCTTCCCATGACTCAAAATTTCACTAACCTTGTCATTTGTTTCAACAGATTCATCCATACCAAGAACCTCAGTCTTTGCATCTCTACCAAAACTTTCAGAAGCATTTTTTATCTCAGTATTGTCCTGATCTTTCTCCGCCACACGGGAAACCGGATCTGGTCTATGCAGATCTTCGACGGGACGACTCTGGGATGAGGGTGATGGTCCTTGCGGCATTTTTCTTGATTGAAATGAGATATTACAACTACTGTAAATTATAACGTTTTTCTTCGCTCAAGTCAATTACAGGAATTCGGATTGTCAGCGGAAAATCAAATAGGTAATATAGCACTCGCATACCTAAAAAAACACTCATGGAAAACGAAATAGAAAAAGCCTACGAGGCCAAAAAATACGAAGACACAATTTATAAAAGGTGGGAAAAATCTGGCGCTTTTACGCCTAAAGTCGATAAAAAGAAAACTCCTTTTGTGATTTCCATGCCGCCACCGAATGCTACGGGAGTGCTTCATTTAGGGCACGCCGTGATGTTGGCGATTGAAGATATCTTGATCAGACATCATAGAATGTTAGGGGACTCAACTCTTTGGATTCCAGGTACAGATCACGCCTCCATCGCAACTCAAAACAAAGTTGAACAATTATTAGCTGAAAAAGGACTCGATAGACATAAACTTGGGAGAGAAAAGTTCCTAGAAGAAGTGAAGAAATTCGTTGCCAATTCTCAAAATACAATCAGAAATCAGATCAGAAAAATGGGATCCAGCTGCGACTGGAGCAGAGAAAGATACACTCTCGACGAAGGGCTTACCGAGGCTGTTCAGGAAGTTTTTGTTAGAATGTACAACGACGGTTTGATCTATCGTGGAAATAGAATCGTAAACTGGTGCCCTCGTTGCGAATCCACTCTCGCCGACGACGAAGTAGATTACAAAGAAAAGAACGAAAAACTATATTGGATAAAATACGGCCCATTTACCCTAGCCACTTCCAGACCAGAAACAAAGCTAGGTGACACAGCCGTTGCCGTTCATCCAAAAGACAAAAGATATAAGAAATGGATCGGAAAGAAAGTGACAATTCCGGGAGTTATCGGAGATTTCGAAGTCATAGTTGTCGCAGACGAATCAGTAGATCCGAAGTTTGGATCAGGTATTATCAAGGTTACTCCAGCGCATAGTTTTGTCGATTTTGAAATTGCTCAGCGTCACAAACTTCCAATCAAATCAGTCATCGATCAAAAAGGTCGCATGATGAAAAATTGCGGAAAATATGCCGGAATGACCACAACCGAATGTCGAAAAGCGATCCTTGTAGACATGGAAAAAATGGGCATGCTTGAGAAAGTCGAGGAATATACTCACAATCTTTCCGTTTGTTATCGCTGCGGCACGCCAATCGAACCACTCATTTCTAAACAATGGTTTATTGACGTAGATAAGCCGGTTATTCAGGATGGTAAAAAAAAGAAATCCATCAAGGAAAAAGCGATTGAAGTAGTAAAAGATGGCGAAATAAAAATCGTTCCAGGAAAATTTAAGAAAACATATTTCCATTGGATGGAAAATTTACACGATTGGTGTATTTCCAGACAAATTTGGTTTGGACACAGAATTCCAGTTTGGTATTGCGATGGTTGCGAAGAGGCGATTGTGAGCCGAACAAAGCCCGCCAAAGCCTGTCCAAAATGCAAAGCCAATAAATGGCATCAAGATTCAGATACGTTAGACACCTGGTTTTCCTCAGGACTTTGGACATTTTCCACACTTGGCTGGCCAAAGAAAACAGAGGAACTCGAATATTTTCATCCGACTTCCGTTATGGAAACCGGCTACGACATCCTCTTTTTCTGGATTGCCAGAATGATCATCATGACTACTTACACTCTCGGAGAAGTTCCATTCAAAACCGTTTATCTCCACGGACTTATCCGCGATAAATTCGGCAAAAAGATGAGTAAATCAGCCGGAAACGGTATCGATCCTTTAGAAATGATTGAGAAATTTGGCACAGACGCAGTCAGATTAAGTCTCGTCATTGGCGGCACTCCAGGCAATGACATGCGCTTATATGAAGAGAAAATCGCCGGTTATCGCAATTTCATCAACAAAATTTGGAACGGAGCAAGATTCACCCTCATGAATGTCACCGAAGAAGATATCAAGCTTCAATTCGACCAGACGATGGTAAAAACTCTTGCTGACAAATGGATCCTTACAGAACTTCAAAAATTGATCAAAGAAACTGATAATAATTTGAAGAACTTCCGTCTTTCAGATGCTGGACTCAAAATCTACGATTTTATCTGGAGTAAATATTGCGATTGGTATTTGGAAATGTCCAAAGGTGAAAATAAAAATCCCGCAGTATTGTTATTCGTTTTGAGATCTTTCTTGAAACTGCTTCATCCTTTTGTACCTTTTGTTACCGAGAAAATTTGGGAATCTTTGAATGAAAAAACGATGTTATTAAGCAGTGAATGGCCAAAATACGACAAAACTCTAGTATTCACAAAAGATGCCGACACAATGGAAATCATTCATCAACTTATTGGCAAAATCAGAAGTCTTCGTTCAGAATTAAAAGTTGAATCAGGAAAGAAAATCCACGCCATCATTCATGGAGGAAAACACACCGAAGCCCTGGAAAAACAAAGAGAAATTATTATGAAAATGGGGACCCTTGAATCTTTGGAAATCAAAAAACAAGGCCCAAAAATCCCTGATTCCAAAGCTTTTTTCATTGGCGAAGTTGAAACATATCTACCACTCAAAGACATGGTGGACTCAGGCAAAGAATTAACTAGAATTAAAAAAGAAATCGAACAAAAAGAGCAGTTTATCAAATCTTTGGAGTCAAAATTAAACAACAAAGGATTTACAGCAAACGCTCCAAAAGAAGTTATTCAGAAAGAAACAGCCCGTTTGTTGGAAGAAAAATCCAACGTCAAAAAGCTCAAAGAACTGCAAAACAGCTTAAAATAAAGGCGTTTTTGTGATATACTAATACATTCAAAAACATTTACACACTGTAAGGAATGGATAGTGCCTTCATAAATCAATCGCGTCGCAATGTGGAACTTTTGATCTCTCAAAAGAAGTTTCGTGAAGCTCATAATCTTTGTAACGATATTTTGAGTCGTTATCCAGAAGAGAAAGAGTTTGAAAAAATGCGAGATGTTATTGAACAAGAATCTGAAAAATCTAATGAAGAATTGATTAACGAAAAGATTAAGGAACTCGATCCATTGTGGGAACAGGAAAAATACCCAGAAATATTGAGTGCTATCAAATATCTATTTAAATACGCTCCAAACAACGATAAACTCAAAAATCTTTACGTAAAAGCTCAAGGTCT
>CAINDQ010000052.1 GCA_903847465.1 uncultured Candidatus Peregrinibacteria bacterium | reverse complement strand
TTTACTTTTAGCTTTTTATGAATTTGAAGAATGTCTAACTGCCAAAATTGACCTAAAAAAGTTTGGCTCAGCCTTGAAAACATTCAACCTACGCCTTTTAACAGCTTTTGAGAACGAAGGTTTTGAAATTTTCAAAGCACTGGTTTACAAACCATTTGGAAACGATATTAGCCTGAACGAAATTAGCTCAAAAATTAATCAATTAATAATTTAAATCAAAATCATATGGCCCCAACAGATCCAAATCAAACACCGGTAATTGAAGGACCCGAAGCTGTAGAATCAAAAGGCTCCTCTTCCACCAGCAACGCTGATGCACAGAGAAAAGAAGCTATCGGAGTACTAGACTCCTTAGAAAAAGACGCTTCTTCAAATCCAGATACCCCTTCAAAAGTCGACGTCGCCGAAGCAGGAAAAATAGAAGAAGCTCGTCGCTTAATTGGTAAATATGGTATGTGGAAACAAGAAGGAATAAATTTGGGAATGCCTGCCGCCCCAAAAGACCCTGGCCATGAACCTGCAAGATGGAACTTTTCAACAAACGAGGATTACAAAGCAGCTTTATTCAAACACCAACAAGCATCTAGGGAACACTCTAAAGCAACAACATATCATCAAGACGCAGTGAAACGCGCAACTCGAGAAAGAGATGTGCATTTTGGATTTGGAGCTACAAGCGACAACTCTTTTCTTTATGATATCGCCAACTCCTTACACGGAACAACATCCCCTACGGCATGGAGATTAAAAATGGACTCATTCCTAAAGAAAGAGAATTTAACCGCCGACCGTATTGACCATTTTGTTGCAAAATATGGAAAAGGCGAAACCGAATCAGATATTCAAATAATGGAATTTTTGACCAGAGAATATGGACATCTCGTCCTAAAACCCAATTCAAAATTATGGGAAATCTTAGAAAAAGCTAAGACCGATTATTTAGCAAAAATTGCTGCCCATTTACATCTTTTTGTTACAGCCTATCGTAATCCAGCCTACGACTATATTGTCTGCAGAGTTATTGAGCTAATGAAAAAAAACAACATGGATAAAGGCCCATTTGCAAATCATCTCCACAATCTTGAAGCTTCCCATGCATCTTTAGGACAGGCCGAAGAAAAACTAGCCACGGCTGAATCTGGCAAAAAACAACAAATCCTAACCGACATTGGGCAAATCACAGGGGTCAACGTTAAATACAGAGAACCAATTAAAGCTATTATGGAAAAAGCCATGAAATTGACCTCTTACAAAGACCAGCTCGATATTTTTGAAACTCTATTTAAGCATCTATCCAAAATTGACGAAAGAGTTTTTGGCAAAGAACTCCTTCACGGTTATTTACAAGCACTCGTCAAAGATATTAAGGCTAAAGCTCCTGGGTCTCCTGAAGAAAGAGCAAAAACAGTACAAAGAGCAGACCAATTGCTTGATGATGTATGTAAATGGCTTGGACTTTCGAAGACAGCCTCTTATTGGACATAATAAAAACACTTTTACCCCTCAGTTCGCCCTCCGGCTCTCTCTGCTTGATTTATCGCCTCAAGCCAAGAAAGAGGATTGTCCTCAGGCTTAACCGCTGCCGCCTTAACCAATTGTATTTTCAAATCCCCACGACAAGAACAAACCTCCGTCTCGTCACAACCCTCACACGTGGGCACCGTATTCCCATTTTCCAAAACCACCACCCTCTCCCCCGCTTTTTCTCCACCCATATAAAACAATTTTAAATAATTAATTCTGGAGGACGATATTAATAAAGACATCCACCATTGTCAATTCTTCTTGACTTTAATTTCTCAAACCCTTATAAATAACGCACAAAATTGATTTTCCTGATTTTAGGAAATCACCCGCCTCCCTCCCATATAAGGAGATGGCAGGACAGCTCGGCACGATTCCCCTTTCATACAAGCATGTTATTACAGCCGAGCTTACTCACTCGGTTTATTTAACTAATTCTCCCTCAAGAATGAATGCACGAGCTCCACAACCAGCAACAGAAGCACCAAGCGATACAGAACAACAATCCAATTTACCAAAATCTTTTGTTTTTCCAGATCAATTATCTCCAGACTTTCTAGCATGGGCAGTAAAAGCATGCCAAATAAAAGGCACGTTTATGCCAGTCAGGGTAGATTCTCCAACATGCGAAATGGTTTGGCTATCTCAACTACCAGATCAGAATCCGTTTTTGATTTTATCAAGCCCCCGAAGAAGCCCAACCGGAGAACACTACAGTCCTACGACTCAAAGATATAATCCCGCTACTGGAGAGAAAATCCAAGCAACAAGCGTTGCCGAAACTCAAGCAGAAGTAGCCGCAGACACCGCCGAAACTTTAAAAGCTTAATTTTTATAAATAATTAACAATCAACCCTATGGCAGCAAACAAACAAAAGATTCGTATCAAGATTAAATCATTCGACAACAAAGTCATTGATGAATCTTCAAAGTTGATCATCGACACAGCAGAACGCACAGGCGCAATCGTAGCTGGTCCGATTCCACTTCCAACAAAGGTAGAAAAATTCACAGTGAACAAATCTACTTTCGTTCACAAAGATGCTCGTGAACAGTTCGAAATCCGTACTCATGGCCGTCTAATCGACATCAGAGAAACCACACCAAAAACAATCGAATCCTTATCTAGCTTGAATCTTCCAGCAGGTGTTGAGATCGAAATTAAGATGCTTCAGGAAGACTAAAAATAATCAGCATACAGATCGGAAATAAATTCTCTTGACTATCCAAATCTCCATCTGTATATTCTAACGGCAATTTGACGATTGCATGTTGATAAGCGCCTTTTGAAGGGTTCCATCCGAGGAATCTTTCGGGCCACTCGCAATAGCGAGATTAACCTCTACACACTTATGTCAGGAATTCTCGGTAAAAAAATAGGAATGACCCGTATCTTCAAAGACGATGGTCGTGTGATCCCAGTAACTGTTATCCAGTGCGAACCTAACGAGGTTACACAGGTTAAGACAGTTGCAATAGATGGATATCCGGCGATAGTCCTTGGTTTTTCTAAATTACGAAAACCATCAAAGACAAAGAAGTTTGCACACTCAAGAGAGTTCAAGGTTTTAGAAGCAGACCTTGGGAATTATCAGAAAGGACAATCTATTACACTCGATACTTTAAAAGACACTGAAAAGGTAAGTATTACCTCAATTTCAAAAGGTAAAGGCTTCCAAGGAGGAATGAAGAGACATAACTTCCATGGAGGAAGAGGAAGTCATGGTTCACACATGCATAGAGAACCAGGTTCAATCGGTCCTTCTTCAAAACCAGGTAGAGTACACAAAGGAAAGAAACTACCAGGACATATGGGTACAGGACAAATCACTCTAAACAGAGTACCGGTAGAACTAGTTGATTCAGTAAAAAATATCATTTGTATCAAAGGTGCCGTTCCAGGCCCAATCGGCGGACTAATAATTATTAAGAAGTAAAATGGAAATCGATTTATACACACAAAAAGGTGAAAAAAGTGGAACTCTAGCTCTTCCAAAAGAAGTATTTGAAGTCCCATTTAACAAAGATTTGATTCATCAAGCTTTGGTTAGACAAACAGCAAACGAAAGAATCAATCTTGCTCACACAAAACTAAGAGGAGAAGTAAGAGGTGGTGGACGCAAACCTTATAAACAAAAAGGGACTGGTAATGCCCGCCAAGGTTCTATCAGATCACCTTTGATGAGAGGTGGTGCTGTCACTTTCGGACCAAGAAACACACGCAATTTCTCAAAGATGATGCCAAAGAAACAAAGAAGATTAGCTTTGTTCTCTGCTCTATCAGAGAAAGTTCGTGACAATCAAGTAATTGCCTTAGAAGGATATAAAGCGGACAAGCCAAAGACTCAAGAGTTTGCAGCATTGATCAAGAAGCTTCCAATCAAGAGAAGTGTTCTGATTGTACTTCCAGGTAAAGACGTGATTGTAGAGAAATCAGTAGGAAATTTGACCAATGCAAAGACAATCTTTGCACCATACTTAAATATCAGAGACTTACGAAAATATCGCACTATCTTGTTATTCAAGGATTGTATCGCGACTATCATTGATACTTTCTTGACCAAGACCACTTTAGTTAAAGCCGTTGTGGCTCCTAAGGCTAAGGTCGTCAAGACTGTAAAAGCTGTCAAAGCTAAAAAGACCCTAACCAAGACCAAATAATGAAAGGATTATCACCGATCGTAAAATTAATCACGACAGAAAAGAGCTCATCCGCTCTAGGTCATAAACATTACACGTTTTTGGTTAATCCAGACGCTACGAAAGTAGATGTAAAGAAAGCGATCAAGGAACTTTATGGCACAGACGTAGAAAAAGTTCAGATGTTGATCACTCCAAAGAAAGTAAGATTGGTTGGTCATGGCAGAGAAATTACCAAGAGACACAAATTCAAGAAAGCTATTATTCGTCTAAAAGGCGACAAAACAATAGATCCAAATAAATTGAAAGATACTAAGAAAAAACAATAATGACTTTAAAGAAATTTAAACCAACAACACCGGGCGTCCGTCACATGAGTATGTATTCATTTGATGAGATCACAAAGACTACTCCAGAGAAAAGTCTGATCGTGAGCTTGAAAAGACATGCCGGCAGAAACAACGCAGGCAGAATTTGTGTCAGACACAGAGGAAGCGGCGAAAAGAAATTCTACAGACTTGTTGATTTCAGCAGAACAGACAAATTAGGAATTGAAGGAATAGTAAAGAGTGTGGAATACGATCCATACCGAACAGCGAGAATTATGCTGGTTCAGTACAAGGATGGCGAAAAAAGATATCATTTGGCACCAGATGGAATAAAAGTTGGCGAAGACATCGTTTGCAACGACAAAGCAAAGATCAAAGTCGGCAACAGAATGATGATCAAGAGCATTCCAGTTGGTTACGAAATATTCGAAGTCGAATTGAATAAGGGCAAAGGTGGAACCATGGGTAGATCTGCAGGAACACACATCAAGTTGGTTTCTCTAGAAACTCCAAAAGCTCAGATTCAAATGCCATCAGGAGAAGTGAGATTGGTAGAAAAAACTCACTATGCAACTATTGGAACAGTCGGAAACATTGAACATAGCAACGTTAAGATCGGTAAAGCAGGTAGAAAAAGACATATGGGTTGGAGACCAACAGTTCGTGGAAAAGTTATGAATCCGGTTGATCATCCACACGGAGGTGGTGAGGGTAAAAACTCAATTGGTCTGAAAAGTCCAAAAACTCCATGGGGTGTTCCAACACTTGGATTCAAGACAAGAAGAAGAAAGTTCACAAGCAATATGATTATCAAGGATAGACGCAAGAACGCGTAATTATAACTCACTTTTAATCTCACCAAAATGGGTAGAAGCTCAAAAAAAGGACCATACATCAACGAAAGATTAATGTTGAAAGTCACAAAAATGATTGAAGGTAATGAGAAAAGACCAATCAAGACATGGGCAAGAGATTGCGCCATTCCACCAGAGTTCGTGGGTCAAACATTCGCAGTTCACAATGGAAAAGAATTTATACCTGTATTCGTTAGTGAGAATATGGTCGGCCATAAACTTGGAGAGTTCTCTCCAACTAGAAAGTTTAGAGGCCACGGCGGAAAGCTCGCAAAGATGACAGGATCGTCAGCATCAAAAGCATAATCGTTAAAAACACATGAAAGCAATCTTAAGACATCTTAGAATCACTCCAGCCAAAGCAAATTTGACTGCGTATCTTGTGAGAGGTAAAAAAGTTCAAGACGCTATTGATATTTTGAAATTTACTCCAAAGAAAACAGCTCGACCACTTATGAAATTGATCGCATCTGCAATGGCAAACGGAGTAAACAACTTTAAACAAGACAAGAACGACCTATACGTAAAAGAAATTATCGTAACTACAGGCCCTACTCTAAAGAGAAGCGTGCCAGTATCAAGAGGTAGAGCAAATCCTATCCTAAAGAGAACATGCCACATCACCGTGAAATTAGACGTTTTGACAGCAGGAAAAGATTCTGCCAAGACAGAGAAGGCAGAGAAACCAGCAAAGACTGAAACTACAAAAGTTAAATCAGAACCAAAAACAACTGTAAAAAAGACATCAACTAAGAAATAATTCCTATGGGAAATAAAGTAAATCCAAAAGTAATAAGAATCGGCATCACCAGAGATTGGGATTCAAAATGGTTTGCCTCAAAAGCAAATTATACAAAATTATTCCACCAGGATGTTGCTCTCGAGAAATTGATTAGATCAAAAGTTGAGACAGAAGGACTGGCTAAGATCGAAATACTAAGAGTTCAAGGCAAAGTAATCATCAATATTCACACTTCAAAACCAGGTCTTATCATCGGCAGAGGTGGCGAAATCATTGAGAAATTGAAGGAAGAATTATCAAAACAATTCAAAGAAACATTCGCAATAAACATTAAAGAAGTAAGAAAACCAATGCTTGAAGCGGCCATCGTGGCAGACTCAATCGCTCGTCAGATCGAAAAGAGAATCTCCTACAGACGTGCTTCAAAAATGGCAATTGAAAAGATTATGGAAGCAGGAGCTAAGGGAGTAAAGATCTATTGCGGTGGTAGATTGAATGGAGTTGAAATTGCCAGAAGTGAATTATTCAATAAAGGAAAAATTCCTTTACATACATTCCGCGCAGATATTGATTACTGCTCACTGCCAGCTCAGACAAGTTATGGAAAAATCGGTGTTAAGGTCTGGATCTACAGAGGAGAAGTATTCAAGAAAGATCTGATGGCAAGAATGGTGCAACAAATTGACGACACTAAGTAATAAAAAACAATGTTAGAACCAAAAAAATTAAAGCACAGAAAAGTATTCAGGGGCAGAAAAGATACGAAAGGCATCGCTTTCAGAGGTAATACAGTATCATTCGGTACATTCGGTTTGAAAGCTATCACTGCCGGAGAAGTTACAGCCCGCCAAATAGAAGCCGCACGTCGTGTAATGACTAGATATACAAAACGTGGAGGAAAGATCTGGACAACTATTTTCCCTCACAAACCTGTCACAAAGAAAGCTCAAGAAGTACCGATGGGTAGTGGAAAAGGTTCACCTGATCATTTCGTGGCAGTAGTAAAGATGGGTAGAATTTTGTTTGAAATGGAAGGTGTCACAGTAGCTCAAGCAAAAGAAGCTATGACATTGGCCGCTCACAAGTTGCCAGTAAGATGTAAATTCATTAATACAGAAGAACTATAATTATGAAACCAATCGACTTAGAACAATTAGTAAAAATGGATGCTAAGAAGCTCCAATCTGAACTAAAAGACGCGCAAGAAGAGTTGTTCAAGCAAGCCTTCGAGGTACGCTCAGGACAGAACAAGGATTCACACTTGGTTCGCGATTACAAAAAATACATCGCTAGAATTCAAACCATCTTAAATTCACAAAAATAACTATGAGAGTAAAAAAAGGAATAGTCGCAAAACAAGCTCAGGAAAAAACAATTATAGTGGTAGTTCATACCTATAAGAATCATCCTAAATATCACAAGAGGTTTAGAACTTCAAAGAAATATCACGTACACAACGAAGATAATGCAAAGTTTGAAATTGGTACAGAAGTTACTTTCTACGAAACAAGACCACTTTCAAAGTTAAAGAAATGGACTCTAGTAGCACCAACACCTAAAACAATTAAGTAAAAGCCAATAATCATGATCCAAGCAGAGACAAAAATGATAGTTGCAGATAATACAGGCGCGAAAATCGCAGAATGTTTCAAGGTTCTTGGCGGTTCACACGCTAGATATGGCAGACTTGGAGACATTGTCGTAGTTTCTATCAAAGAAGCTAGCCCAAAAGGCATCGTCAAGAAAAAGTCTGTACAGAGAGCGCTAATCGTTCGCCAAAGAAAAGAATATTCAAGAAAAGACGGAACCTTAATCAGATTTGACGACAACGCATGCGTAATCGTGGACAAGGACGGTATGCCAAAAGGCACACGTATATTTGGACCGGTTGCGAGAGAATTGCGTGAAAAAGGTTTCCAAAAAATTATTTCCCAAGCACCAGAAGTTCTATAAAAACATAGCCATGAAGCTAAAACTTAATGACACAGTACAGGTAGTTGCAGGCAAAGACCGCAGCAAGAAAGGTAAAATTATCAAGATTGACCGAAAAAAGAATAGAGTTGTTGTTGAAAAGACAAACATGCGCACAAAGCATGTTAAGAAAACTAACGAGAAAGCTGGCTCAAAGATCACTTATGAAGCATCTATGGACGCTTCAAACGTAATGATCGTCTGCCAACATTGCAATAAGAGAGTTCGTATCGCTTACAAGAAGCTAAAGAACGGTAAAAAAGAAAGAATCTGCCGAAAATGCAAAGAGACTCTCGACAAGGAAGTAAAAGGTAAAAATTAATCACTCACAATTTAAGGAACTCAAATGACAAAAGATAAAGCAGTAGACCTAAAAACTAGATTTCTTACAGAGATAGCTCCAGAGTTGAAAAAATCTTTGGGACTAAAGAATACAATGGCATCTCCAAAGATCACAAAAATCACTTTGAACGTTGGTATTGGTTCATATATCTTGTCTCACAACAAAGATTTCTCAAACATCATTGAAAATTTAACAATGATCAGTGGTCAGAAACCAGTTGTGGCAAAGGCAAAGAAAGCTATTTCCAACTTCAAATCAAGAGAAGGAGACCCAATCGGAATCGTTGTCACTCTAAGAGGCAAAAGAATGTATGACTTCCTAAACAAACTAATCAACGTCGTTTTCCCACGTGTAAGAGATTTCCGTGGAATATCAAAGAAAGCTTTTGACGGCAGAGGAAACTACGCCATTGGTTTGAAAGAACAACTTGTATTCCCTGAAGTGAATCAGGATGACCTTACGAAAGTTCATGGTCTTCAGATAAACATCGTTACAAATGCAAAGACTAACGAACATGGACTTGCTCTACTTCAGGCATTCGGATTCCCATTCAAGAAAAATTAACAACCTAAAATGGCAAAGAAATCACTAATCGCAAAATGCAATCAAGATAAAGCAGTCGCTACAAAAGAGCGCGCTGCAGGCAAAGCCGTCACAAACTCAACACGTCTCTACAATAGATGCCATCTATGTGGGAAAGTACGTGGCTACATGAGAAGATTCGGAGTTTGCAGAATCTGCTTCAGAGAATTAGCCAGAGAAGGCAAAATCGCTGGAGTTACAAAATCATCTTGGTAATCACTCACATAAATTTTAATCACTAAATAATGCATACCGATCCTATCTCAGATCTATTAACCAGAATCAGAAACGCCGCTATGGCGCATCATGACTACGTTACTGTTCCATTCTCAAAAATGAAGCAGGAGATTTGCAGAGTCATGAAAGAAAAAGCATTTATTAAGGATTTTAAAATTGAAACAGAAGCAAAGTTTAAAGTTTTGGAAATTTCCTTATTTGAAGGCAGAACTTTAAGTCTAAAAAGAATTAGTACTCCAGGACAAAGACTATATATTCAAGCCAGCGACCTAAAGGGAACAAGAGGAGGCTTGGGAACAGTTATCGTTTCCACTTCTCAAGGAATCATGGCTAGCGGAGACGCTAAAAAGAAACACCTTGGAGGAGAACTAGTTTGCGAAATATTCTAATAATAAAATCACAATGTCACGAATCGGAAAACAACCAATCACTATTCCAACCGGAGTCACAGTAACAATTCAAAATAATGATGTTTCTGTAAAAGGACCAAAAGGTGAACTAAAAAGAACCTTCAATCCCCTAGCAGTCATAACAATTACTGGACAGGAAATAGTAATTACTCGCGTAGACGAATCACAATCAGCAAAAGGAATTCATGGACTTACCCGAACTCTCCTTTCAAATATGGTTTTAGGAGTTACTAAAGGTTTCCAAAAGAAACTTGAGATCGTCGGAGTAGGTTACCGTGCAGTTGCAAACAAGAACAAGATCACCTTAAATCTTGGTTACTCTAAACCAGTTGAATACGTTGGCGACCCAAGCATCGAATTCAAGATGGATGAGGAAAAGAAAAATATCATTACTATTTCTTGCATAGACAATCAATTACTTGGAGAAGTCGCCGCAAAGATTCGTTCATTCAGAAAACCTGAGCCATACAAAGGAAAAGGTATCAAGTACGAGAACGAACACATCACTAGAAAGGCTGGTAAATCAGCTGGAAGTGGTGCCGCAGCCAAGTAAAAACAACTAACTTAATTTCAGAACAATGAAAATCAGTAAAATACAATCAAGACTAAAAAGACACAATCGCGTACGCTCAAAGATTTTGGGAAATACTGACAGACCAAGATTAGTTGTATTCAGAAGCACAAAGTTCAACTACGCTCAATTGGTAGACGACCAAGCTCATAAAGTAATCGTTGCTAGTTCTGATCTAAAAGCTAAATCAAAAGGCACCAAGACAGAAAAGGCAAAGCAAGTTGGAATGGATTTGGCCAAGAAAGCCTTGGAGAAGAAGGTAACTGAAATCGTATTCGATAGAAATTGTTATAAATATCATGGTCGTGTAAAGGCTCTTGCCGAGGGCGCCCGTGAAGGTGGATTAAAATTCTAAATTACTCACAAAAACTATGTCAAAAGGAGCACACAGCAAAGGAGGATTCCAAAGAAAGGAAGTAAAAGAGTTCGAAGAAACAGTACTCGAGATAGCTAGAGTTACTAGAGTAGTTAAAGGTGGACGCAAGCTCAGATTTAGAGCAACCGTTTGCATTGGTAATAAAAAGAATAAAGTAGGATTAGGAATTGGAAAATCAAACGAAGTAACAGGCGCTATCCAAAAAGCCATTTCTAAGGCTAAAAAAGATATGATCACCGTTACTCTTGATGGCACAACAATTCCACACGACATTCACATAAAATATAAAGCATCAAAGATATATTTAATGCCAGCTGCTCCAGGTACAGGTATCAAAGCCGGAGGAACAGTTCGCAAGGTATTGGATCTAGCCGGAGTAAAAGACATTTTGAGTAAAGCATTCGGTACTACAAATAAAATCTGTAACGCCAGAGCAACTATCCTTGCTCTCAAGAAAATGACGACCACTCCTGGAATGGCTAGACAAGCAAAGGTATTGGCCGCAAAGAAAGAAGCTCAAGCAAAAATTGTTGCAGCTCCAGTGTCAAAACCTGCTGCGCCAGCTCACAAGCCTGCCGCTCCAGCCGCTCACAAACCAGCTGCAAAGACTGTAGCACCAGCTGCAAAACCACAAGAAAAATCAACTAAAAGCGCATAATTATGTCATTATTAGAACTAAAAAGTAATGTTAAGCAGAAAAGAATCAGACGCGGTCGCGGAGACGCTTCAGGTCACGGTTCATTTTCAGGAAGAGGTGTAAAAGGCCAAGGTTCTAGAAACGGAGGCACACGTCGCCCAGGTTTTGAAGGCGGACAAACTCCCCTATCTCGCAAAATGCCAAAACTAAGAGGATTTACGAGTCCATTCAGAGTGGAATACCAAGTAGTTAACGTAGGACAATTAAATATCTTCGAAAACAACACGAAAGTTGACATTGCAACGCTATATGCAAATAAACTCATTGCAAAACTTTCCAAGCCAGTTAAACTCCTATCTGAAGGCACGTTAGAGAAGACTTTGGAAATCACCGTAGACAAAGCTTCAGTAAACGCCCTAAAGAAAGTAGAAGACCTAAAGGGAAAAGTTACCTTACTTTATAAAAAAGTAGAAAAGGTAGCAAAAGTTAGAAAAGCAAAGAAGTAATCCATAAAGAATCATGTTCACATACCTACAACAGATTTGGAACTCCAAAGATTTAAGGAATAAAATCTTATTTACACTCGGAATCATTATCCTTTATAGGCTTATTGGCCATATTCCAGTTCCAGGAGCAGATCTTCAAGGACTTCAAACTATTGCCTCAAGAAATGAACTACTTCAAATGTTCAGCCTCTTAACAGGAGGCTCTTCTGAAAATTTCTCAGTAGTATTGATGGGAATTTCTCCTTATATCAACGCTTCCGTTATTATTCAGCTTTTGACAGTTATCGTTCCAAAATTGGAAACTCTTTCAAAAGAAGGCGAACATGGCCGCAGAAAAATCAATGCATATACACGTTGGCTAACTTTACCGTTAGCTTTTTTACAATCATACGGAATGATCCTTTTGTTGAATTCTCAGGCAAAAGTTCCGATCATTGCTGACATTGCTAATCCAGCTGTCATCATTCCAATCATGATCACTCTTTCTGCCGGTACTCTACTTTTAGTCTGGCTGGGAGAACAAATTTCCGAGAGAGGAATTGGAAATGGAATCTCTATGATCATCTTTGCATCAATCGTTGCGAGCATGCCGGAAATGATTGGCAGAGGCTTATTTTTGGCTCAAGACGATCAAACAAAGTTGATTCCGTTTGCAGTTACAGCACTTTTGACAATCGGTTTAATTACTATAGTTATCCTTGTTACAGAAGCTCAAAGAAAAATTCCATTAACCTATGCAGGTAGCGGAATGAGATCAAAATCACAACAAGCATTCCTTCCAATCAAGATAAATCAGGCCGGAATGATCCCAATCATCTTTGCTGTAGCCTTAATCAGTTTCCCTAGCATCGTTGGTCAATTCCTGGTCAATGCCAAATCAGAATGGTTAAAGAGCTTTGGAACAGCGATGACGTCAGCATTCCAAGCAGGATCTACCTCGTATCTCATCGCCTACTTCTTACTAGTAGTTGCATTCACATTCTTCTACGTTTCTATCACTTTCAATCCAGAGCAAGTTGCTGAAAATATTCAAAAACGCGGAGGCTACATCCCTGGCATTCGTCCAGGCCGTCAGACCGCCGAATATTTAGGAGCAGTTTC
>CAINDQ010000051.1 GCA_903847465.1 uncultured Candidatus Peregrinibacteria bacterium | reverse complement strand
CTGAACCTGTGTTGTTGCTTGAGAGACTTTCATCTTTGAACGATTCAAGCTTCCAACCATAACGAATATCGTTGCTGGCCCATTTTTCAGCCAAACGAGCTTGTTCTTCAGCCGCTAATCTTGCTTGTTCTTTGGCTTGTTGTTCGGCTTGAGCTTGGGCTTTAGCGATTCTTTCCGGAGTTAATATTCTGGCTGTTAAACCATCTCGACCCAAGATGCGAACTTCTTCGGTGCTACAACCTCGTGTCGGGGTGGGAGGTCTTCTGGTACAATCTTCTCTGTAGATTGTGCCAACCACAGGCTCAGTTGCGACGATCGCTGGTTCCGGAGCATCACCAACAACTTTTCGCCCAACAATTCTTCTTTGGGATGGTAAAGTTGTTTCTGATGAGCTGTCTACTGGACTTGTGCTTGTTCCCTCCATTGGGTTGGATTAAATTCAAGGAGGTGGATTTTAACATCGTCGATTGTTTACGTCAAGTGGTTCGCAGGAAGACGTAGGTGGCTTGAGGGGACGGGCAAATACGAAGCTGAGCGGCTGTTTTTGGGCGCGGCTGTTTGGAGCAGGAGGTTTATGGGGATGGTATTTTCAGGGAATGGTAAAAAAGTAAAATTTTCCGATTTTTTTACTTTTTTACTTTTTGAATTTTTGAATTTTTTACCGTTTGCCGAAATGGTCTTGGCGGGAGAACGGGCCCTTTGGAGCTTTCATTCTGTGATTTATCAAATTCTCAAATTCTCAAATTTTTTGAATTTTTGATAGTTTCGTTAAGGAGGCATTGTTTGCTCCTGTTGACAACTCTCTCGCTTTGTATTATAATGATGTATAAGAAAAATAAAAATCAAACGATGCTCAAGCTAAATCAATCGCATAAAATTGCTATAAGTGTCGCCTCAATCTTTATGGTTTCCTTATCCATAATGATGTTTCTGCTAAGTTCCAGCAATCAAACTCTTGGCCATGTTCAGGCAAATGTAAGCCATTCTGGATCAACGGAAACAGCCGCAGAAAATTCTGATTCAAAAACCGAAGATACTTATAAAAGTTATTTCAAAGATCCATATCCGGCGATCTTTTCTGTAGATAGCGAAGGCAAATTTAAATTTTTGAATGCTGAGTTTTGCAAATTGCTAGATCAAGATTGCACAAAGCTTGAAGGCACTTTGTTCTTTGAACAGATTCATTCTACGGACTTGGCAGACATGGCATCGAAACATGCCAAGATTATAAAAGACGAGAAGGATTTGAGTGGAGTTGGTCCTTATAGATTGAATAAAAAAGGGAATGGTAATGCGACTACTTTGGTGATGTTTGATATTCACGCAGTGCTTGATGAAAACAAAGAAGTTTCCGAAATCGTCTTCTCCGTAAAAGATATTACAGCGAAAGTGAATGATATGAAGGTGGACAATGACGCAGACGCAGGAACTGATTATTCTCAAAAGGAGCCTACAAATTTGGCAGAACCTAAGGAAAATCCCGCTGAGCCGACTGATTCCACAGAAACAAGACCCGGCGACAACAGGCTGATGGTCGACAAAATAAGCTTCAATGTGCATTTGCTAAGTGAGTTGTTTTAAAGTAAAATTCGGCCGTCGTATTTAGATAAACAACTCTTTTTTATGGCGGCATATAATGCTTCTCAAACCGAAGAAAAATGGCAGAAGAAATGGGAAGAGACTGAGCTTCATAGTGTGGACCTTTCAGATTCAAAGAAAAAAAAGTTTTATAATCTCGTGATGTTCCCCTATCCATCCGGAGACAGACTTCACGTTGGACATTGGTATAATTATGCGCCGGCAGATAGTTATGGAAGATATATGCGAATGAAAGGATTTAATGTTTTGGAGCCGATTGGCTTTGATAGTTTTGGATTGCCTGCGGAAAATTATGCGATCAAAACCGGCGTGCATCCTACCAAGAGCATTGCTCAAAATGTGGAGCACATGATCGTGCAATTAAAGAGAATCGGAATGATTTATGATTGGGACAAAACCGTGGTTACTTCTTCACCTGATTATTATAAGTGGACTCAGTGGATGTTTTTGCAATTGTACAAAAAAGGCTTGGCATTCAAGAAATTTGCTCCTGTGAACTGGTGCCCAAATGATAAAACCGTCTTGGCGAATGAGCAAGTACAAGATGGAAAATGTGATCGTTGTGGAGCCGAGGTAACGAAAAGAGATTTGTCACAATGGTTTTTTAATTTGAGTTCGTATGCGGAGAAATTATTGGATTTTGAAGGATTAGATTGGCCGGAAAAAACCAAGACAATGCAGAAGAATTGGATCGGAAAAAGTGTGGGCAGTGAAATCGTTTTTAAGGTTGAGGAACCTGCGGCGGATCTGATTGTTTACACCACAAGAATTGATACTTTATTTGGTTGCACCTATATGGTTCTCGCACCTGAGCATCCACTTGTTGCTCTGCTCACGACAAAAGAACAAAAGAAAAATGTGGAGCAATATATTGAGAAAACAAAGAAGATTTCTGACATCGAAAGGTCTTCGGAAGTGCGCGAAAAGACCGGAGTTTTCACAGGAAGCTATGCGATAAATCCGGTGAATGGAGAGAAAGTGCCGGTATGGATTGCGGATTACGTACTAGTACACTACGGGACTGGGGCTGTGATGGCTGTGCCTACTCATGACGATCGCGATTATGCCTTCGCAAAGAAATATAAATTGAATTTGAGAACGGTGATTGCTGATAAAAAACAGCATGGAGAGAAAGAAATGGAAAAGTATATGGAAGAAAATGGAGCTTATTGCAACGATGGAATTTTGATAAATTCAGGAGACTATAGCGGGATGACTTCCGCAGATGCTAGAGTAAAAATCACGGAGGCGTTGGCTTCAAAGAAACTGGCGGATTTCAAAACTAATTACAAATTACGCGACTGGTTACTTTCTCGTCAGAGATATTGGGGAGCGCCGATTCCGGTTGTGAATTGCGCGAAATGCGGAGAAGTTCCTGTTCCAGAAAAAGATTTACCGGTAATGCTTCCAGAAATTACAGACTTCACTCCTCGAAATGATGGCAAGTCTCCACTTTCCAAAAGTGAAGAATTCAAAAACTGCAAATGCCCAAAATGCGGCGGTGATGCCGAGAGAGAAACAGACACGATGGATACATTCGTCTGCTCAAGCTGGTACTATTTACGATATCCAAACAATAAATTAACGGACAAGCCTTTCGACAAAGATATGGTCGATAAATGGCTTCCTGTAGACATGTACATCGGTGGTCCGGAGCATGCTTGTATGCATTTGATCTATGCGAGATTCATGAATATGGTGATGCATGATCTTGGATTTGTTGATTTCAAAGAGCCTTTTAAGAAATTGGTGCATCAAGGAATGATCACGAAAAATGGGGCGAAAATGAGTAAATCAAAAGGGAACGCTGTGAGTCCAGATATGTTTGTGGAAAAATATGGCAGTGATGTTTTCCGAATGTACTTGATGTTTATGGGACCTTTCCAAGATGGTGGCGATTGGAATGATACCGGTATCACTGGAATTTCGCGATTTGTAGAGAAATTTTGGACTTTGATTAACCAGAAATTTGAGAGTGATGGCGGTGAGAATGTGAAACGTGGACTAAATAAACTGATCAAAAAAGCTGGTTCTGATATTGAAATTTTCCATTTTAATACGACTGTGGCGGCGATGATGGAGTTTGTGAATTTGGCTTCCAAAGAGGGAATCGACGACGCTTCTAAAAAAGATTTGGTAAGATTGATTGCGCCACTTGCTCCACATTTGGCAGAAGAATGTTGGGAAATTCTTGGTGAAAAATATAGCGTGGTTGACAGCGGATGGCCAAAATATGACGAAAAACTGACGATCGATTCGACCGTAACAATAGGTGTTCAGGTGAATGGGAAAGTGCGTGGTGATATCGAAATTGCGGTGGATGCTTCGAAAGAAGTGGCTATTGAAATGGCTAAAGCCAATGAGAATGTGGCGAAGCATTTGAAAGAAGGTGTGATCGTGAAAGAAATCTATGTACCAGGAAAGATAGTGGGATTTGTGGTGAAATAGAGATTATTCGCAAAACAGATTACAGAGGAACGATTTATCGTCGCCCTCGTTTGCACGTGGAGTTGTCTCGGTTTCTGGATCTGGAGCTTTTGCTCTATGTGAATCTGGAATTATTTCTGCTATTAATGCGGATATTTTTTGGCTAACTGCTTCTGGTCCTCCCAGTTTATTTACTGTGTATACCCCGACAGCAGTAAGCACAGCCGCGAATGCGGCTACTTGTAACAACGCGATGGCCGTACCTCTATTTTCTCTCAAAGTTCCAATTAAGCTTTGCCTTAAATCTACTTCTTCATCTTTGGCTTCTTGCGCTGTTCCTATTTGAGATTCTATCTGAACCCATTGGTGATTATCCCAATATTCAACCCACAAATGCTGTCCTCCATGACCATTGCCTTGTTCCCAATACCCCCCGCAAACACGAGAAGGAATGCCTATTGCTCGTAATAAAATGGCAAATCCGGAGGCCGATGTATTACAAATTCCTTTGCTTGTATTCACTATTTTTGCGGCAACTACTTCTTTTGAAGGTCCTTGTCCTTGGTCGTCTAAGCCGTATCTATCCGAATAAACAAATTTTCCTCTCCATTGTTTTATCAATAATTTCAACTTTGCTTCTACTGTTAAGGCGGCGTTGCTATTCACATAATTAATGAATTCTCGCCATTCTGGGATCAGCAAAGATTTATCGGCAAGAACATCTTCTTTCTCCACCGCGAGTGGAGGAATGCGTGAATAATCAGACTTTTTGTCTAATTTAGTGTAGTAAATCACTTGTTCTGCTGTACCAGTAATGCAATAAGTGCCAGTTCTTTTTTCACGGAAAATTTGAATGGCAGCATTTTGAGGAATAGTTTTCATGCCAGCTATTTTGTGGCCTTTCAAAACTTCTAATCTCTGCGCACTACAGTTTGCTAAGTTGTATAACACCGTCTTTGAAGAATATCTAAATGGGGCATTTTGGGGGACTTCTTCCCTTTCCCATCCTTCATCATTCACCCATGCAGTTCTTCCACCAAGCTCCTCAAAAATAAATTCACTGCCGACTGAAGATTGGTAATATCCCACAGGCCAATCTGATTTTTCTTTGGAGTGTCCTTTTTCTCTTGCAGCCTTTGGATCATTGTTTGGATGGAGGGTGTTTTTTGTGGCAATTTGACCTACTCCGTTTCCTGCTTTTGGAGCTTTTGGGACTGCTTCGATCTTCTTTTTTGGTGGTGCTTTGAGTTTGTATCTGTCAATTCTTGACTGGAATTTTTTTGATAATTTCTGGAAGTAAGCAATCAACCTATCCATAAGATTTTCCTCTTCCATGTTTAGACTTTCTGCGTCAATTAGAATATAGGTAAAACCGTTTTCATAACGTATAAATTCGGGGAATTGTTTATCGTTATAAGTGTGGATTTCAATGTCTGTTTCGTATGAATTTTCCTTGCCCCAGTTGCTTTTGGATGGAGTTATTTTTAATTCATGCAAGTAATCTTTTTCTTTACAAAACATTTCACAGTCAATTTCCTTTACTCCCAAAATGACAGACATAATCCTTAGGAAAGTGCCTGTTGAGCTTTCTGTTGTCCCATTAAACTCTTCGCTTTCTTTGACTACTTCTGGGAATGATATTCTCAATTTCTTTTTCCCTTTCACCTTAACTGTATCGACATTCCCGCCATGCATCACAATTCCTCTCATCATTATTTGCAAACTATCATTTGCCATTGCTGAAGGAACATTGAGCGTATTTAGCCTATCGAAACTTACTGAATTTTCCACACCTAGTTTTGCAGAAACAGTCATCACTCCGGCTTTGGCCAAAAAGAGATACAATTCCTTACTCATTAAAACAATTTTCTGCTCTTCTCCGTGAAGACGTTTAAATTTTTCAACATTTCTTGCTTTATCTTCGATCAAGGCCCCGTCATATTTTTCTCTCCAAATCGCCTGAATAACGGCTTTAGTTCCTTCTTCAAATGGTTCTTCGGTGTCTACGGTTTCGTACAAATGCCGATAATCTTCCTTTGCCAAAGATGTTTCAATGATTTTTTCGAGAAATTTTCTATTCTTCAGTTTCCTTACAGCCAAAGGGATAATGTTCTCCAAATTTGACTCTGAATCTACGGAACTTGAATCATGAGAACGGCCCACTCTATATCTATAGTACCTATTGTCTGGATTGTTATCTGAAAAACCGGCAACAGACCAAGGAAGAGCCGTTACCCTGTGCCTTAGTGGCAATCGCAATCCATCTACGAATATATCCGGATGTAATCCTTTGATTTCAGGAATGGCGCCTTCGATACAGGTGGCTTCGCCTTCATCTATTTTTACTGATTCCTCCTCGAATTGATCTTCGGATTTATCGACTAAAAGAGCTTTTGAACTCCTTGGGTTTGCGTATAGGAAATAATCGCCAACCTTAGCCAACATCTCGCATATTTCTTGAGAGGGGTTATCGATTTTGAAACAAGTTCTTGGATTCGGATTTGGGTAGCCCCATTTGCCTTTAACTCCTAATACCGAAGTGGTTTTTGCTTCCGTAGGGACTAAAGAAGAAGTTAATTTCCAGTCTGTTCCGCAATGATTTGAGCTAATTGAAACTGGCATTCCTTTTGATGCCAAAAAAGCCAAAGAAACAGTTGTTCCTCTTCCGTGGGTACCAAGTTCGGAAACACCTTTGCCATCATGACGAATGATGACTGTATCTTCCGGACTTAAACCTGGGCCATTATTATAAAATTCTAGAGAAGTGATGGGATTTTCTTCGTTACCAGTATCGACATTTCCGTTAAATATTTCTCGAGTGCCGTCTTGTCTGGTAATGATAATGCGCGGTGGCGGGTCGTAATTTCTGCCATAATCGACCATTCCTTGCATGAATTCGTATAGAACAATCGGAACTCCTTTTTCAAAAGCTTCAGCCATTTCAATAACCTCCGGTGAATCTGGCCCATACGAACTGGTGATAGTGGCTATATCTTTACCAAATTTTAGGTCCGTGGAATCATCAGGGGCTCCGGATTCATCAGTAGAAAATGCTGCGAATTGGGCAATTCCCGCCTCGGATGGCTCATCGTCGGAATCATCAGGGGCTCCGGATTCATCAGTAGAAAATGCTGCGAATTGGGCAATTCCCGCCTCGGATGGCTCATCGTCGCGGCCTACCTCGTTTTGTGGATCAGGATATTGGGTCATTTTGTGCGTAAATAATAGCTAGTATAATGGCATGTTTAGTGCTTTTTGTCAACGGAGAGAGGGGGAAAGGGAAATACAGCTAAAAAACGGATGGATTTGTGGGGAAACGAGGGAGGTTTGGGGGAGGGTTTTGGGGAGGGGTTTTTGACCTAAATCCTGTAGACTTCTCTGCGGTGTTTGATGGTGAGGATCAGAAGGATTTTGATCGTGCCGGCACTATCTATTTTGAAGATGATTCTGTAGTCGCCTACTCTGAAACGATATCTGTCCACGATTGTGTTTTGGAGTTTTATCGCAAAATAGAGAGGATTTTCTTGAGAGGCAAAAAATTCTAGTTTATCAATTATTCTGTCGATTATTTGACTTGGAAGTTTTAGGATGTCTTTTCTGGCCCGATTTTCGTATATTATTTTCCACATTCTTTTTGTGTTTTAACATTTCGACAAGCTCTTCATGTGTAGTGTATTCCCCATTATCAATGCGCTTTTCCGCTGCCAAGATTTCATCCCCAAATTTCTCAAGGATAAGGGCGTCTTCATCTATTGGATTGACCTCCCAGATTGGCACAGAATGGCGCATCACGACGTAGCGGATTTGTTTTTTACATGCCTCTTCCCAGAGAGAATTGATGTTATTTCTGAATTCTTTTATCCCAATTACTTTTGTAGTCATAGGTTTTGCCTGTTATAAATTGTGGCGCCTATAGTGTACACTTTTGTGGCGCCTTTTGTCAATTTACTGCTCAGGACTTTCGACGAGATAGAAGAGAGGGTGACCTTCCTGAGGGATGGTGATTTTGTTAACAACGATTTCGGCTTTGTTGTATTGGCTGGATTTTGAGAGGAATTCATTAAATTCTTTGTCGGGATTTTCAAGCTTAAAATTCCAGTCGAATTTCGTAAAATTGAAGTCTTTTGGTAAATCTTTGACGCTTTCCGGCGCAACATGGAAATGAAGTTCGGGAGTACCGGCATAATATGGAACCATCACTCCCCATCCTGATAAAACAGCACCACCCTCGAAAATAATAGGGTCTGGATCTGCGAATGGGAGTTTGCCGGAGGTCAGCGTCCACTGGCTGGAAGAAGCGCATCCGCTAGCCAAAATTAGAAGCGAGGCAAGGGTTAGGAAAAACTTTTTCATAGGAAGGATTGGTGAAAAATTAAAGTATTTTTAATGGTAGGCTGAATTTTATTTTTTGCAAATATTTACTGTTGATGAAATTGGTTCAACAGATTTTTTGGGGAATTTTTGGCAGGAGAATCGGGTTTTATTTTTTGAAAATTATGGAAAATTGCTTTGAGTTTTTTCTGACATATGATGAGGGCACTCGAAAATAACAGATTCTCTCGTGACGGCAGGATCCGATAAAAAGAAATATTAAAAGATGCCTTTTCTGTCCTAAAGAATCATTAATACTTATTCCTATGAACATGGGGAAATCTATAGTTCATAAGATGTCATTTGACATCTTGGGTCTGGTTTTTTTGGCCACAAAACTTTTTGGAGGTGCTTTATGGAGCTCAAGAGTCTGCGGAAAATGGCGATGGCGGCGGAGGTTTTTTTGGCGTGCTTGGTTGCTTCGTGCAACACAGATCTGCCCGTGAGCGATGCCTTCGAGGCGGGTGCTTACGAAGGAGGCGGAGCTGTCGGAAAGGATTTCAAGATTCCGGTGGCAAAAGGATATGATTGGGAAATTTCACAGTCGTGGGGAGAACATTGCAGTTTGTGCGACAAGAAGTACCCCGATTCCAGCAATCCATACTGCGAGTCTTCGCATACCGATGGCTGCTGCAAGTATGGATGGGATTTCAATCTGCCGGGGAATGCTGATCGCGGGAAACCGGTGTTGGCGACCGCGGATGGATTTGTAGAAAGCGTAAGTTTTTCTGCGAGTGGCTGGGGTAATTCCGTGGTGATCAATCATGGAAACAACGTCTGTTCCAGGTATGCGCACATGCTGGCAGGGTCGATCGGAGTTTCGGAAAACGAGACGGTTTGTCAGGGACTTCAGATTGGCAAGATTGGAACTACGGGACTTTCGTCAGGAGAGCATCTACATTTTCAATTCGAAGATTGCAGAACTCATGAATCTTTGAAAATGGGATTCACTGACGGAAATGGAGTGCCAAGCTGTGTGCGCGGGAATGACCGCTATGACAAAAATGGCGGGTATATCGCGCTTTCTTTGACGAATACGATGAAGAGTAGCTGTGAAAATGGAAACGATGGTGGAAGCGAATTTGGAGACGGCAAGCTGCCGGAAGGCGGATGGGTTACGGCTTCTTGTGGAGCTTTGGATGGATGTCCGCTGATCCCGAATTGTGGAAGAGCACAGAATCATGTGTTTAAGGATCAGTCGAAAATGACGGCTAGTGTAAAAGGGGCGGCGGCGTACTTGTATGGGGAATGCGCGGTAGATGGCGAGCAGGACGGGAGCTTCAATAGTTCCGGGAAACTGACTCGAGCCGCCGCCCTCAAAATCCCCTTGTACCTTTTCGGGCTCATGCGTGATTGCGGAAGCGATGAACCGTTTGTCGACGTAGACGCTGACGACTGGTTCTTTACTGCGGTGGCGTGTGGAGTGACTCATGGCCTTTTGGAAAACGTCGCGCATTTCGATCCGCAAGCGGAAGTGAATTTCGCAGAGGCGGCAAAATTTGCCGTGACATCTGCGGCTTTTGCTGGCGTCATTGAAATGCAAAATCCTGCGAATAGTCATTTCCCAAACATCACCAAAGATCAGTGGGCCTATCCCTATGCGGAGACGCTCTACAGTTATGGAGGACTTTCCAAATCGCCATCGAGTTACCACTCAACCGACAGGATCAGTCGTGGCGAATATGCCGAGATGATTGCTGCCCTTTCACCCTGTTTCTGCGGGAACGTGAAATGTGAAAGCGGATGCAAATGCGATCAATCGACGTTTTCCTGCCTTGACGGAAAGTCGGGCGGAACCGGTGGAAACTCTGACGATGGGAACACCGACAGCGAAGGTGACCCTGAAAGCACCCCCGACGAAACCGATTCTGCAAACTGGGAAAGCGAACTTCAAATCGAATGCACTGTTTCCGAAGAGGATATGAGATGCGATGGCGCGAACACCATTCTCTACATCAAATGCTCCATCACAAACAATGGGGCGAATTCCCTCCAGATTAACGATCTGGTGATGGTAAATGATGGAGGCATGGGTTCATGCATCATCACTGATTCTCATCTCCAATCCGGCGTTGGCGTACAAGTTGTTGATTTTGGCACGAAGAAAGCTCTGAATGGTCATTATGAAATTTCATGTACAAGCGTTCCTTCGGGAAACGAGCTTGAAGTTTCTTTTGATCTGAAAGAGAAAATCTCCGGAACGATTACTTGGTACTACCAACTGCTTTCGACTTCGATTGAGGCGTCTGGGAATTTGTTTGGAAAATGTGGTGGCGGTTCAGACAGCGGAAGCGCTTCGGACAGTGGCAGCAGTTCTACTCCCGACAATGGTTCTTCGTGCATTCCCACTTCTTGTTTCGACGCGGGGAGAAACTGCGGAAACTTCAATGACGGCTGCCAAACTGTGAGCTGTGGCACTTGCGCGCCTCCGTTTTTTTGTGATGGCGGGCTTTGCAGGCCGTGCGAAAACGCTTCGTGCTGGCAAGACTGGAAGTGTGATCCTTCAAATTCCTATCAGGTCGGAGTGCAATCAAATGGTGGTGGAAGTGTTGAAGTTTTCCGATCGGGGGCCAATGCTCAGGATTCGTTCGATCTGGTAAACAATAGCGCTTACATCATCTTCAAGTGTGAAGACTTGCCAGCTGCAATTCTGGTTCATGGAGGTCCGACGGACGTCAGTGTTTTTTCTGACATTCATGTCGCCCATCCTCCTCTCGCATTCTACTATCCATACGCTGGATCGTTGACCATCAATCCCTCGATTTTGCCGAAAGAAATCGGCATGAATATGGGCGTCAACGGTGCGAACATTGACGTGTTGGTGAGAATTCCGTTTGCTTACTAAAGGAGGTCCAGACTAAAGATGGTTTTCGAGTAAAGGGGGCATTCAATTTCTGAATGTCCTCTTTCTCATATCCAAACTATTTCTCTAATTATTTGTTTTGGATTCTAAAAATTAAATTATCATCAAGCTCTGGAATCGTCTTATTTTCTTTGAGAATTTGGACGCGAGAGAGCATCACAGACGCTACTTTGTCGTTTTCGCAGGCTTGGAATTTGGCTTCTGCTTGGGCAAAATCCTTGACTTTGTAAGCGGCTAAACCATCCGCATAATTTTTTAGAGAATTCGAAAGTGCGGGATTCAATTCTTCTTTCAAGCAAACAAGTTCAAAAAGAGTAACCGGAGTTTTTTTGCCTGGAAGAAAAACTGTATCGACTTCACGCATTACCACTTTTTCAGAAAGAATTTTTGCGTCAATGAACGACTCAAAACCACAAGCGATGATCACTCCACCGTAGAGCTTACTAGCGCAACTTTCCAATCTAGAAGCCGTATTTACGGTGTCGCCCATCACTGTATAATCAAAGCGATTTACTGATCCAAAGTTTCCGACAATCGCTTCCCCGGTATTTATACCGATACGCATTTCGAGATTCTGTTTATTTTCTTTCTGCCATTTTTGGTTAAGAGCGACGAGAACTTTTTTCATTTCGACAGCGGCGATGTAGGCGCGAATAACGTGATCCTTCTGTTCCAAAGGTGCATTCCAGAAGCCCATAATGGCATCCCCTTCATATTTATCGATGGTACCACCGAGACGTTTTATCACCGTTTCCATCACGGTAAAATATTCATTCACTTGAGAAACCCACGAAGTGATTTCAGTTTTTTCAGAAAGAGTGGTGGAATTTTTTAGATCGGAAAAGAAAACTGTGACGATTTTTTTCTCACCACCAAGTTTTACCATATCAGGATTTTTACTGATCTCTTCGACCAAATCCTCACT
>CAINDQ010000050.1 GCA_903847465.1 uncultured Candidatus Peregrinibacteria bacterium | reverse complement strand
GTATGTTGAGTGAAGCCGGCCAACAAATGGTCGACAGACTTGATACACTAAACAAAGAACTTTTGGCTTACCGCGAAAGAGTAAAGTCAGACCGCATTTATTTACAACAATTACAGTCTCAATTGAGTACCGAAAAACTGAATCTGGATCAGCAAAAACAATCGAAAGACAACTTGCTAAAAGTCACTTCTGGACAAGAAGAAATCTACAAACAATTGCTTGAGCAGAGCATCAAAGAACAACAAGAAGTGCTCCAAGATGTAAAAAATCTCGACGATACTTACACCGAAATTCAGCAAAAATTAGCTGAGAATGGCGGCAGTTTTGACCCGAAAGATTACGCTTCAATTCTCGATAATAGAACGATTGCTTTATACAATTTTGAACTGGCAAACAGGAATGCTCCGACTGGGAATTTCATGTGGCCGGTAGAGCCAAAAAATGGCTTGAGCGCAACATTCCGCGATGCGGCATACAAAGCCACTTTTGGAATGGAACATAACGCCATTGATATTCCACAATTGCAGGGAACTTTGATCCGCGCCACGGCTGATGGAGTGGTTTACAAGACCAAAGATAATGGCTACGGTTACAGCTATGTGATGCTAGCTCATGCTGGCGGATATATGAGTCTTTATGGACACATAAGCTCGATCTTGGTGAAAGAGGGCGATACGATAAAACAAGGCAGTATAATTGGCCTTTCCGGCGGTATGCCGGGAACAAAAGGCGCCGGCTACATGACTACCGGACCGCATTTACATTTTGAATTACTAAGGAATGGTTCGTATGTAGATCCTTTGTTTAGTTTGCCGATGGGTGCACTTTCTTTTGATAGCATCAAAAATCTTCCTCAGAAATATCAGGATGGCTGGAAAAATGACCTTTCAGTTTCTAGAGTAGCGCCTGTTGAAAGGGATTCGAAATATGAGAAAGTGGAATTGGGGCAATAAGGGGTATTGTGCTAGAATAGGGCTGTGAAAAAGATGATTCTAAATAAGGAGGAGCAGGCTTTGGTGGTTATTGCGGGGCTGAAAAAGATCTATCCACGAGCTCGGGTAGAGCTGGATTTTGGGAGCGTCTGGGAATTAATGGTGGCGGTGATTTTGTCAGCTCAATGTACGGATGTTCGGGTGAATAAAGTGACGCCGGATTTGTTCAAAAAATACCCTACAGTGGAGAGTTTTGCTTCTGCTGATTTGCGCGAGCTTGAACAAAAGATTTATTCAACTGGTTTCTATAAGAACAAAGCCAAAAATATCAAGTCTGCGGCTATCAAAATATTGGCGGATTTTGGAGGGAAAGTGCCTGCGAAAATGTCGGAATTGCTGACCTTGAGTGGCGTGGCTAGAAAGACGGCAAATGTGATCTTGAGTGGAGGTTATGGAAAAAATGAGGGCGTTGTGGTAGATACGCATGTTATTAGGCTAAGTGGACTACTTGGGCTGGCTAAGGCGAAAGATGTGAGGACTAAAAATGCGGTTAATATTGAAAAAACTTTGATGGAACTGGTGCCGAAAAAAGACTGGGCTAGATTCTCAAATTATTTGATCTGGCACGGCCGAAGAGTATGCATTGCAAGAAGACCGCGCTGTGAAGAGTGCGTGCTGAAAAAGGTGTGTCCTTCGAGCAGAGTTTAGATTTTGTTCCTGTATAGACCTTCTCTCTTTGGCAAACGGTAAAAAATTCAAAAAGTAAAAAAATCGGAAAATTTTACTTTTTTACAGATTGCAAAAACAATATAAAGGGCTGGGCCTGGTGGCCAGAGTCGCGGTTCGCTTAAGAACTCGCTCACACTTAAAAGTGTTCGCTTTTCGTTCTACGCGAAACCACAACTCGTGTCCACCACCCGCCTTTTAGGCTGCCATGATGACAGTTCTGACTTCTTTGCCGGCCTCACATTTTGGGCATGTGACAAACCAGAAATAGACTTCGGTAGGCTTCTTGCCCATTTCTTGTTCAAGGGCAGCTACTTCTAACTGAAGGTCTTTTCTAGCTGTGCTCTTTGAAACTCTGCAATAAAGTTCTTTATCGAAGGTTACTACTTTTGGATCTTTTGAATCCGCACTTTGAACTTCGATAAATAAAGTTGACCAGAAAAGATTATTTGTATCCAAAACCATTGGATTTTCAACAGGCTTGTAATCCTTTACTTTCATCTCGATAAATCCCCTGTTTTTGTCGATAGCATCTGTTAAATGATATCCAAAAGCTCTTGTGGAGAATGTCTTATAGAAAGTCTTGTGAAGTATTACTTTTTTCTTATCCCAAACTTCAACATTGATCGAAGGACAAGTGCAAGCGCCTGTTACTGCGCCCATCACATTTCCGCCAACTGAAGAAAGAGTTCCGGTTAATTTTGAGAATCCAGCTTGTCCTTGGCCTGAAGCATCTTTTACAGTACTTACGGCTGTTTTAGCTGAGTCCATAGCGACTTTAAACGAACCAAGTCCAAGTCCGGCCAAACCACCTTGAGCGGCTGGAGCAGGAGCGGCTTGTGGTGCTGCTGGTGCAACTGCTACGGGAGCGGCCACAGGTTCTACTGGAGTTGCCACTACAGGTGTAGGTTCCGCAACTACTGGTGCTTGAGCAACAGGCTCAACTACCGGAGTTGCCACTACAGGTGTTGGCTCCGCAACAACTGGTGCCTGAGCAACAGGAGTTACCGGTGTAGTTACCGTATTTTGGGTTGGTTGTGTATTTTCGTCGGCCATATAATTTGTTTTTATATTTATAACTCCTCTTATTTTATCATTTTATGGCAAAATGCGCAAGCTCCTTTACCGAAGGTGAGCCAAATATGGGGCCTTTGGAACATAGTGACAACTTTTTTACACTTTCAATTTGTCTACGTAGTCCAAATATTTTTCGCTAGTCGCACTCTCTGGTGTTTCGTCTAAGTAGCCCCAGTCATACGAATGCTCAAGAGTTTCGTCCTCCGACAACAAGGCTTCGCGCTCCTGCTCCCTTGCTACTCTCTTTTCGCGATTGAATTGTTGGTGACGATTTTTGGATTCGACTCTGCTGGTAGCTCTTTTTGTCCATCTAACAATTGATTTAGGGTCTCCAGAGGCATCAAATTCTTCTATAGATCCATCGTGTTTTACGTCAGCAATAAACGTTTTTTTTGTACCAACGGGTTCATAAGCTTTGAACTTTGGTCCATGTGCTTGCTTTCCACTTGCGGGAAAAACATTTTGGCCTGGACGGAAATTTGCATTAGCGCTGTGATCAAATCTTTTCTGTGTTAAATGCGCTACAGAATGGCCATCTTGGGGCTGAGTTGGAGTTACGGTATCGACGGTTGTCGCACGTGGATGGCTTTCAGAAGGACCTTTTTTTGTTCGAACTGCAGATGTGTTCACGTCGGCTTGTTCTGGTGCTGGTGTTGGTAGCAGGGTAGGAACTCTATCTGGCATACTTGTCTGAACATAAGTACCAATTGCTGGCTGAGCGAGAGCGCCGCCCACTCTTCTTCCGGTCAATCTTTGGATTTTGGTTCTTTCTCTCTGTGACGCCGCTAGCTCCCCTTTGTCTAAATGGCTGATGACTGGTCCTTTTTGCAAAAAGTTAGGTCGATGTTCTGGGGTTTGTCCGTGTCCTAGGTTCGGGGTGGCAAGTACTGCCGCTGCTGCTACCAAGGTATTTAATCCCTTCATAATAATTTTAATTTAAAAAAGATAGGAAAGTTTTCTACTCCCCGCCAGTAAAATTAGCAAGTCTAAATCTATGGATAAATTCGGTTGATTGTTCTAGGGAATGGGATGGTTTCACGGATGTGTTTTCGGCCACAAATCCAGCCTACAAGCCTTTCCAAACCTATTCCAAAACCACTATGAGGAACTGATCCATATTTTCGCAAATCCAAGTACCATTGAAATGCCTTCAAAGGCAAATTGTGCTCTTGGATGCGTCCAAGCAGAACATCATAATCGTCTTCACGTTGTGAGCCGCCAATGATTTCGCCATAACCTTCCGGAGCGAGCATATCGGCACAAAGTACAACTTTTGGATTGTTTGGATCGCGTTTCATATAGAAAGCTTTCACTTCGGCAGGATATTTTTCGACGAAAATAGGTTTGTCGTATTTCTTGGTAAGAATTGTTTCGTCATCACCACCCAAGTCATCATTTTCCTTGATGTCTGAGCCCATTTCTTGAAGTTCCTTTACCGCTTCGGCGTGAGTTTTGCGAATGAATGGCGCTTCAATTTTTTTCAAAGGCTCGATATCTCTTTCCAAAATCGCAAGTTCCGGCAAATGATTTTCCAAAACTTTTTTCACCACAAAAGCGATCAAACCTTCCTGAATTTTCATATTCTCCTCATGTTCCACAAAAGCGGCTTCCGCATCCATCATCCAAAATTCCGTCAAATGACGACGCGTTTTTGACTTCTCAGCACGGAAAACCGGCCCAAAGTCAAAACATCTTCCAACAGAAAAAATCGCTGCTTCGAGATATAACTGACCGGACTGAGAAAGATAAGCTTTGCCAACATCGAAATAATCCATTTCGAAAAGTTCTGTTGTGCCTTCGCAAGCATTTGGGGTCAAAATCGGCGAATCAATTTTGATGAAATTGTTAGTATTTAGGTATTCGTAAATGGCATTGATGATTGTGTTTCTGATAATCTGAATTGCTCTTTGTTTGCGAGATCTAAGCCACAAATGGCGATTCTCCAACAAGAAATCAATACCGTGACCTTTCTTGGCGATCGGATAATTTTCTTTTACTAATTGGACGATTTCGATACCAGTCACCTGAAGTTCGAAAGTGTTTTCCAGTTTCGGATGTTTGGTAACTTTACCCGTCACCTTCACGGAAGATTCCATCGTCAACTCATCGGCTTTTTTGAAAACGTCCTCCCCTACCGCAGGTTTGAAAACGACGCCCTGAGCAACTCCGGTGCCATCACGCACTTCCAAAAAATAAATCTTGCCGCTACCGCGTTTATTGAACATCCAGCCTTGAATCGTGACTTCTTCATCAACATGATTCTGAAAATCTTTTATGAAAACTATTGGTGCCATAGGTTTGGGATTTAAGCTTTTTATCGGGAGCATTCTAGCCTAAATCAAAACAAGACGCCAAAGGAATTTAATTATTCCGCATCCCTAGGATCGGCCGGACCTGTGTAAGGAGGCACTTCATAATCAGGACCATCTGGACGCTTACCAGTTTTCCAATATTTAAGGAGGAAATCCATCTCTTCGGAAGCTTGCCTTCTTTTCAGAACTTCTATTCTTTGTTTTCTGTTTTGGTCTTCAAAATGAATCAGTCCATACCCCACGATGGTTTCTAAATCTAGATTCAAATTAAATAGTCCAGCCTCTATCGCACTTGCAAAAGTTTGATTTTCTGGCTCTGTAGTGGCCAAAAAGTCTAGATATTTCTGACCCAATGGAGAAGCCTTGAAATTCTCGAGTTTCTTTTGATCTTTCGGATCTTTGGACTCAAGGAGATTCATGTAATTATCAAAATCTTTAACACTTTTGAGATAGCCCGCAAATAGCTTTGCTCTGCCACGATTGAATACTTCGCCGAGGTACTTACGGCCACCTTGATCCTCTACATATTTCGCGAATTGATCTTCCTTGAAAGTGTCTGCGCTGGCATCTTTTTTGCCAACTATTTCTCCTCGAATCAGACTATAACCTTTGGTGTTACTCAAAAGCTCATAAGAAGCATCTGCAACCGCTTTCTCATCAAACTGCATTCCAGCAAGCTCTTGCTCAAAGGAGGCCTGAGAGGCTTTTTCGTCGATATCTTCTCTGAAAAATTCCCTTGGTTCATTTTGTGAATTTTGGCCCTTAACTGGATTTTCGTTTAGCATATTTGTTTTGTTTATTTGTTTTTACCTTTTGTTATTTTAACACATTTTGCTGTTTTTTGCAAGAAGCGGGGTTGGAATATTAGACTTGGAACGAAGGGAGTTGAAAGGATTATGGTCTTCTAAAAAACCCTTATTTCTGCTATAATGTACGGAAATAACAATAAAAATGGATGAATTTTTTGTGCCAAAAATAGAGAATGGTCAATCTTTGCCTCCTAGCGAGGAGCAGCTTCTTGCGGCGGAAAGTGTGCAGGAAAGAGCGTGTATCGGCGAGAATTGCTCGGCTGATTTGATGAAAGATCCTGCGCTGAGAAGGATTGAACGAACTGGGATTCCAAAAGAATTAGCGGATTCCCAAAGAGACGTCAAAATGATGAAGTATGAAAAAGCTTTAAAATATTATGACAGGCTCGTTGGTCATGAAGAAAAATCTTTTGGATGGATTATAACAACCGAGGTCTTTGGGATCAAAGTAAACGTTAACATCGTGATGGCATGTTTGCTTAAAGAGCTTGAGGCAAGATGTAAAGCAATGGGAATGACTGATTTGAAATTCAAATCACTTTCCGGATATACGGTTAAGGGAGGATTTCATGATTACGGAATGGCTATTGATTTTGATGCTAACGATAACTGGCCAGCAAAACCTAAACAAACCAAATACAATCTTCCAATGGCGATGGTTAATGAATTGCAAAAAATGGGATTCAAATGGGGAATGTATTTCAATACTGGTCGACATGATGGGACAACTGATCCAATGCATTTCGAATACAGAGGCACTGTTGATGATGCGATTGCTCAGCTTAAATCTCCTGAAGCTCGTAAAATTGCCGCAGAATATGTTTTACCAAAATGGCGATTTGGCGGACAAACCTTGCATCAATATGCTACGAAGGACAAAAAATCTACTTCTAGAGGCTAAGCCCTTGACGACTATATAAATCGAGAATGGTTTGACTTGTCGAAGCGGCGTTGGTAGATTTGTTTGCGCAATTAGAAAAATACTGGGGCGTGGCCAAGTGGTAAGGCAGCGGCCTTTGAAGCCGTTATTCGAAGGTTCGAACCCTTCCGCCCCAGCCAAAGAATTTGTTTAATGAATGCGAAGATTGAGATTTTCTCTTGTTTGATGTATAATTGGAGGATTTTTAATGTAAATTTTTATGACTAGGATTTTGGAAATTGGACCGAGTGATTGCCCAAGACATGATACCGATGGTGTAAAGCTTAATGATGGGGATCAATATGTTGCAGTTGATAAAAATTCCAAGGTTTTTGAATCCCCTGTTTGGCGAGAGCTTCAGGATCAGTTCCATGAGAGAGTTGAAATGGTGACTGCGGATATTGAAAAAGGCACTGAATTTGACGATGGATCTTTTGACGAAATAGTTATGCTTGGTGCTGCTATGAAGCCTGGGCATTCTGACACGTTTCCTCCTGAGATAAATCGATTATTGAAAGTTGGTGGAATTTTGAAAATTGGAATTGGTGATGATGAACGATTATCTGTTGAGCCTTTTATGAGGGAATGGATGCCGGTATTTGAGCGATTGGGATACAAGATAGTTAGTAAGGCTAAACATAAAAGGACTATTCCTTATCAAAAGGATGATGGCCAAGTTGGTCATTATTTTGCCGATTCTATCGTTTTTACTTTAAAAAAAGGAAACTAAATAATCACTAGGAGATCGGATTGTTTATCTCATTTCGTGCCGAATTTTATTTCTGAGGAAGTTTTCGCACGAGAAGAAGTTTTATCATGCGATCGTTCTTTTCTTTGACGGTAAATTCGATGTTGTCGATGACCGTTTTTGTGCCTTCAGCAGGGCTTTTTTCAAACTTATCCAGAAGCAGACCTGAGACCGTCGTATAACTCTGATCTTCAAGTAGTTCTGTTCTAAAATAACGATTAAAATCGACAATACTTACGCTACCATCGACCTGAAATTTTCCGTCTTTTTGTTTGTGAATCAGCACATCTTCAGAATCACTTTCGTCAGCGATATCCCCTACTATTTCTTCCAAAATATCTTCAATCGTGAGGATTCCATCAACATCGCCATATTCATTCGTGACCACAGCCATGTGCACTTTTCCTTTTTGAAATTTCTTCAAAAGATCACTGAGATGCTGAGTATTTGGAATAAAATAGGCTTTATTAATGAGGCCTTCTAAACTTTTGATGGTCTTATTGTTTTGCAATTCTTTCAGCAAATCTTTGATATGAATAATGCCAAGAATGTGATCGATATTATCTTTGAAAACTGGAATTCTGGAATATCCGGAATCAATAATGGCATTTATATTTTTATCAATCGGATCACTGATATCTACCGCAAAAATCTTTGAACATGGAGTCATAATTTGACCGGCGGCGATGTCTGAAAAATCAAAAACATTATCTAAAATTTCGTGTTCGTGTTTTTCAAGCGTGCCTGCTTTACGGCCTTCATAAAGCAAAGTTCTCAATTCTTCTTCGGTGAGATGCGATTCACTAAAACTTGTTTTGTCTCCAAATATTCTGAGGACTAGATTGCTGGAACCGGTTAAGAATTTTGTAATCGGAAGGAAAATTCTGGAAAGAAAATAAATCGGATAGATTACAAAAAGTGAAAATTTTTCGGAATATTTTATGCCCAATGATTTTGGAATAAGTTCCCCTAGAACCAAACTGAAATATGTTATTCCGATAACCACAATCACAAAGGCGATGGCTTCGGAATTGGTGACAATAATTGATAACGAAGTTGTTTTTAATAATATGCTTAAAGCCTCAGTGATGTTTGCTCCAGCAAAGGCGGAAGCAATTGTACCGATCAAAGTTATGCCAATTTGGATAGTGGCTAAGAATTCCTCCGGTTTTTTTAGAATTTTCTCGGCTAATATGGCTTTCTTGTTGCCCGCTTTCACTAACTGTTGAATGCGGGTTTTCCTTATGGAAATAAGAGCCATTTCCGCTCCGGCAAAGAAACCATTGAGTAAAATAAGAATTAAGACTAAACCAATTTCGAAAAACATTTCGTTCATATAGTGTTATTATACATGAACATACGTGGTTTCTACAATAACTCCTTCAGGTCTAGCAACTCATTGAGCTTAATCTGCTCGACGAATTCCGGCATATGAGAAACGAGGATAATTGCGCCTTCGAAGTCATCAATTGCTTTGGCAATAATTGGCAAATGACGGAAATTGATATGATTTGTTGGCTCATCCAAAATCAATAAACCTGGTTCTTGCAAAACGAAACGAGCGTAGCAAAGTAGCCCTTTTTGGCCTTCAGAAAGCGATTCAACTTTGTTTCGCATTAATTCAGAAGTGAGCAAGAAGTGCGCACCGGTAGAATAAATTTTTTCGTGTGAAGGTTCTTCCATCATTTCGTGAAGCGATTCATAAACTGTTTTACTAAAATCCAGACCAGCAAAATCTTGTTGATAGTAGCCGACCTTTATTCCTTCAGAAATAGAGGTGCCTTTATTTTCACCAAGAGCTAACTCTCGAAGAAGTGTGCTTTTTCCAATTCCATTAGGTCCGGTGATTTGTAGTTTTGTGCGGGTGAAAAGTTTTATTTCTACTTTTTTTTGAATTCTCTTGTGACCAACAATCACTCCTACTGAAGAAATTCTGGAGATGACTTCTGTCCATTCCTGAGCTGGAATGATGAAAGGTCTGATCGTTTTGTCGTCACGCCTGACTTCAACCAAATCATCTTCGTTTTCGGCCGCTTCTTCACGAAGTTTGCTGGCTAGTTTACGCATTTTACCTCCTTTGTGGGCGAAGAAATTGATCTTATCTTTTCTGTCTTGAATGTTTCTTTGAAGCTGAGCATTCACTCTGCGTTCACGTTCTAACTGGCTGGCAATCTGTTCTATTACATCAAAATAATCACCAACATATTGTTCAACTTTTTTCGTATAAACATCCAAATTCAAAACGCCATCAGTGAAAGAATTCAAGAAATTGGCATCATGAGAAATAACGATTACAGTTTTTTCATAACCCATCAAAAATCCCGTCAAATGGTCGATCCCTTCGGTGTCCAAATTGTTTGTAGGCTCATCAAGCAACAAAATATCTGGTTCCTGAATAAGCGCATAGGCAAGCAAAAGTCTTGCCAACTGTCCTCCTGAAAAATCTTTGATCTTTTTATTCAAATCGGTCTGAAATTGGACTACATCCAAGACCCTCTTTATTAATTTTTCGAGATTATATGTCTTCTCCGTAAAAGCAGTTTCGAAATATTCCATGACGGTATGCTCAAAAAATCTTTTTGGCATAACTTGAAGACCGATGCCAACAGAAGCACCGTTTAAAATATGAACTTTCCCCTCAACAGGCTTAAGAGTCATGTCGTTGGTAACGTCTTCTTTTTTCGTCCCTGAAGCACCCAAAATCAATTTAAAAATAGTACTCTTTCCTGCGCCATTCTGACCCATAATCGTGATCTTGGCATTCTCACGAACCGAGAAACTGGTCTCTTTCAAAATTGGTTTATTGGCGTCATAATGAAACGTTACTTCATCAAATCTTAATACAACATTGCCGTGATCCATATTTAGGTAATTCTTTAAATAATTTATTGTGCCTGAAATAGATAGCTTTTTTAGGGCAAAAAGACAAGGTAATTTACAGTTACGAACAATAACCTCCCGGCATTTCCGGCGGAGTATATTTCGGCAAATCCGAATTCAAAGTGGCTTTCCCGTTTACTGAATCCAAATCGTAAACTTTGGCATTTGAGCCAATCCACAACTGTAGTCTTTCGAAATCTGTGACGGTGAAATAACCGGTTTTTACTGTGCCATCTTTCTTCACGTATTCCAAAGTGAGAGTTTTCTTATTGCTTGGGCTGATGCCACAACTATAGCAGTATCTAGCGAAAATATCGTTGTAGACAGGATTGTCCCACAAGATATCGTTCGGATAATCCTGAGGAATTCTGACCAATAATTCACCTGGTTGAGTAGGCGTTGTGTTGGTTATTTTTGTATCTGGAGGAATTGCCAAAACTAATGTATCAATTCCTTTGTCTCCCCAAATTGCCTCGCTTGATCCTCCACCTCCAAAGAAATCCGGACCAAGCGTTTTGGAATTTTGTTTCACTTCGTCGGGATACCAAACCGCCGTATCATTTCCATTTCCGCCGAAGAATCTAAAATCCAGCATATTGCCTCTATATATAACAGTATCATTTCCATCAGTTGGATCTATTGCTGAAGTGTCGCCGTTCTTTCCATTTCCGGCATCTATGGCTGATCTTTCCATGTCGCGAACAAAGACTAGATCGTTTCCAGGGCCTGTGTGGATAGTGGTTGTGGCAATATCGAAACTTGCGTCTGTATTTGCTTGGCAACCGGCAATTACTAGATCATCGTCGTTTTTTGAACCGGACAGACTTGAACCTGTTCGAAAATCCAAACTATATGATTTATCAAAGACGAGAACGTCCTTGCCATCCCCCAAATTCCCTTCACCAAAACTGTGAATAGTTCCATTTTTCCCAAGATTTAAGATGTCTGTTCCAGGAGATCCTTCAAAATAAGCAGCAGCTCCGCCGTAATCTATAGCGTCGGGATTATTGCCTACCAATTTCCAACCATACTGATTCCCTTTGGAATCTTTTAAGGCTTCGAATGTTCCTATATTTGTCTCAAAATTTCGATAATTTGCTCCATCTTTTTCGGTATCGCTCCAATCCCATTTACCAGGTGGCAAATTAGGATATTCGCTGTCAAATAGGCCGGCCAGTGAAGTATTTTCGCCTGATTGCGGCGTGTCATCTAGCTGGGGCGTTCCGGCACTGGATGGCGGATTTAGAATATTATAAATAAGCTGAGCTGTTTCTCCTCTGGAGATTTTATGAGCAATATCTTTGTTGATATTTTTGAGATAATTTTTCTCTTCAGCGATGTTTAAATACGGCTGATACCAAGCTTCTCCGGATTTAGCTTCTAAATTTCCGCCAAGCGATATTTTCAGGGCTTCCGCCAAATTTATATCCAAAGTAGGCCTGAAAGTATTATCCGAATATCCGTTCACAATTTTATTCTCTTTTGCGTAACAAATGTATGGGGCAAACCATTCCGTTTTCACGTCGGTGAAACAATTTTGACCGGTTGGTTGCGGCGTTTTTGAAGCAATTATTAATTTCAAAAATCCTGCCCTGTTAATCTTGTTGT
>CAINDQ010000049.1 GCA_903847465.1 uncultured Candidatus Peregrinibacteria bacterium | reverse complement strand
TGATGATGATTTTGATGATTGCGCCGATGGAATCTCCTTCTTTGCGTAGACTATCGATCAATTTGAGCATTTGTTGAGAAGCTTCTTTGTCGGCACAGCGCAAAAGATCTTTCTCAATGTGTTTTTTGTCGAATTTGGAAGCGCAGATGTTGCCGATTTGGACAGTGTGTCCAAAAATTTCGGTTTTATATTTCTTGAGGATTTTTTTGGCAAATGCTCCGCCAATTACCCGCGATACTGTTTCTCTTCCGGAAGAACGTCCACCTCCGCGATAATCACGAATGCCATATTTAAAAGCATAAGTAAGGTCGGCGTGGCCGGGACGGTAGGAGTCTTTAATATTTTTGTAATCTTCTGATTTGGTATTTTTGTTCTCGATCATTATAGAGATCGGAGTGCCCAATGTTTTTCCTTCAAAAACACCAGAAAGAATTTGGATCTTGTCTGCTTCTACGCGGCTTGTGGAAGCCTTGGACTTGGCATTTGCTTTGCGGCGATTTACTTCCTCTTGGATTTCTTTTTCGGATATTTTAAGTCCAGCTGGGCAACCATCAATAACAATGCCCAAAGCTTTTCCGTGGGATTCGCCCCAGGTTGTAACTTTAAAGTTTTTACCTAAAGAATTTCCAGTCATGGATGTTTAAATTGAAAAGAGGTTTACTCTTCCATTTCTGCCGTTTCCACTTTTACAGTCTTTGTTTTCTTGGTTTTCTTTGGAGCTTTGGTCTCTTTTATGTCCTTAGCTTTCTTCATCTTGGCATTGAATTTATCAACACGTCCTGATGTATCAACTAGCTTCTGTTTGCCAGTGAAAAAAGGATGGCAGTTAGAGCAGATTTCAGTTTTGTAGTCTTCTTTGATTGTTGATCCGGCAATGAACTTTGCGCCACAGGCACAAATGAAATGAATGTCTTGATATTGTGGGTGAATTGCTTTTTTCATGGTTGTGTTATTTCTTGGAATTTTTTGTAGGCGAAATATACTTGAAGTAGATCAGGAATGCAAGCAAAATTGCAATCAAGACGATACTGATGCGGATATAGAATTTGGTATTTAGAACGTTTATCTGGAAATTTAGGTTCTTGGTTTCGCCGCTATTGTCTGTGATTGTGAGGGTAATATTGTGAGTTCCAGGTTCTTTGAAGGTTTGGGTAACTTTAGGGCTTTTAGTGATTTTTCCGTCAATAGACCAGCTATAAGCGATGATTTTGCCGTCTTCGTCATAAGAAGGGGAGGCATCTAGGGTTACTTGTTCAAAAGTTTCCAAGGAATTAGGGAGGTTGGAAATTTTCAAAACTGGAGCTTTGTTTAATGGAAATGGATCTTTTATATCTGGAAGGCTGTCATTGTCATCATCAATGTCTGAGTTATTGCCAATGCTGTCCGTGTCTGTGTCGATCCATTCTTTTGGGTCAAGAGGGAAGGCGTCTTGGCCATCTTTTACGCCATCTGCGTCAGTATCTGGATTTACAGAATCTGTGCCTATATTTATTTCTTGAACGTCGGTTAGGCCATCGTTATCATCGTCGAGGTCTTTGTTGTTACAGATACTGTCATGGTCACTGTCTGTGGCCTCGGTAGGATCTTTTGGGCAATCATCGGATTTATCTGGAACTCCATCATTATCATCGTCAAGATCGGTATTATCGCCGATGCCATCTCCGTCGGTATCAACCCATTCCTTAGGATCTAGCGGGTAGGCATCTTTTTCATTGGCGAAATTATCTCCATCCATATCTGGATCAATGGTGTTTTTGAGGCCATCGTGATCGGTGTCTTGTTCTACATAGATAGTTTCATCAACATAATTATTGGCTGGATTGTCGATTGCGGTGAGCCAAGGGAAAATTTTTGCGGAAATTTTGTGGGAGCCAAAATTTTGAGGTGCCCAGTCGATAAAGACATCATCTGTTTTGTTTGCGAATATAGAAATTTGCTGGTCTCCACTTATCTGTTTGTCGTTGTCGTAAAAACGAACTACGCCAAGAAGATCTTGATTGCTATTGTTTTTGGCAGTGGCGTAAATTCTAATAGTGTCTCCTTCTAAAAAGAAGGATTTAGAAAAACGCAGGTCCGGGCTATTGATGGAAATATCTCCAGTGTATGCGGCAAAAGCAGTAGTTGTGAGGAACAAAAAACTGCTGAGAGCAATTAAAATCTTTTTCATATATTTGCAAAGAATTAGGATTCTGACTTAATCAATTCTTGCTGTGCTGCTTCTTTTTCCGCTTCCAACAATTCTTCTTTTGTGGCTTCTTTTGCTTCGACGTGATCGATTAGGGAAATAGAAGCGACCTTGTCATTTTTTAATCTCATCAGGTAGACGCCCTGAGTTGCGCGGCCCTGTGAAGGGATGCTTTTGGCGTCGATACGGATGACTTGTCCTGCTTTTGACATCATGACGAGGTCTGCGTTGGTTGTGTGATCTATAGTTTTGGCACCAATAATTTTACCGGTTTTTGTTGTAACGTTAGCGGTTTTTACACCTGAGCCTCCACGAGACTGTAGGCGATAGTTGCCGATTTTTGTCATTTTCCCAAGTCCATTTTCCATTACTACCAATAATTCTGTTTCTGGACTGGCAACAATGGCCATTTCGACTACTTTATCTCCAGTTCTTAATCTAATACCACGTACTCCAATAGATGGACGGCCTAGTGGGCGAGCATCTGCTTCGTTAAATCTAATACATTTTCCTTCTCTGGTAATAATTACAACTTCATTGTCCTTTGAACATTCTCTGACCCATTCTAGAGAGTCGTCAGGGCGGAGTTTCATGGCAATTAAGCCGCTTTTTCGAACATTCTTGAAGTCTTCAACAGGTGTTTTCTTTACAGTGCCATTTTTGGTAGCCATCAATAAGAATTGGCCTGTGAAGTTGCCTTTGGTATTGAGAATAGAAGAAACCCATTCACCATCCTGTAATTGTAATAAGTTGACGATGGCTTGTCCTTTGGAAATTCTGGTTCCTTGAGGAATTTCATAAACAGGGAGGGAGAATACACGTCCTTTGTTTGTGAAGAATAGGACTTCATCGTGATTGAAGGCGTAACAGATCAATTTTATTTCGTCTTCTTCTTTTGTAGTTGAGCCAATAATGCCTTTTCCACCTCTGTTTTGAGTGCGGAATGTGCTTGGCGGAACTCTCTTGATGTAGTTTTCTCTGCTCATGACAACCATCATTGGTTCATTTGGAATAGTGTCTTTCTGAGAAATGTTGTCGATAGCGTGAGGAACAATTTCTGTTCTTCTTTTATCTCCATATTTTTCTTTGATTTCAGCTAATTCATCTTGCATGATCTTTAATACTTTTTTGACGTCATTTAAAATGGCTTCGAGCTGTGTAATTAAGGCCATTTTTTCATTATATTCATCGTCGATTTTCTTTCTTTCGAGGCCGGCTAGAGTTTGCAATCTCATTTCCAAAATGGCTTTTCCTTGTAGCTCTGATAGTTTGAAATCTTTCATCAAAGCAACTAAAGCGTCTTCTTTGGTTGGAGATTTTCGGATAGTAGCGATAACTGCATCGATATTATCCAACGCAATTTTCAAGCCTTCTAAAATATGTGCTCTTGCTTTGGCAATTTTTAAATCATAAATAGTGCGACGAGTGATAACTTCTTTTCTATGAATAATGAAATATTCGAGAACTTGTTTTAGGTCTAGTAGATGCGGTTGGATCTCGTCCACCAAGGCGATCATATTCATGTTGAATGATGATTGCAGGTCGGTATATTTGAATAATTGGTTCAAAATTTTCTTTGGATAACTGTCTTTCTTGAGTTCGATTACGATGCGAATACCATCTTTATTGGATTCATCTCTAATGTCGGTGATGCCAACGATTTTTTTATCTCTTACTAGGTCGGCAGCTTTGCAAATAAGATTGGATTTGTTTACCTGATATGGGATTTCCGTAACGATGATGTCAAATCTGCCTCCTTTTTTCTCAATGATTTCTGTTTTTGCACGAACGACCATGCCTCCGCGACCTGTAGCATAAGCTGTTCTGATGGCAGAGACGTCATATAAAACACCTCCGGTAGGGAAGTCAGGTCCTTTGATAAATTGCATTAATTCATCAATGGTTACCTCTGGATTATTGGAAAGATGCATAATTCCATCAATAAGTTCTCCAAGGTTGTGTGGAGGAATGGAAGTCGCCATACCTACAGCGATCCCAGTTGAACCATTGAGTAGTAATTGTGGTAATTTTGTTGGAAGAACGACTGGTTCTAGGAAACGGCCGTCGTAATTTGGTCTCCAATTGACGGTTTCCTTGTCGATATCGTCCATCATTTCGTCAGTAATTTTCTCGAGTTTTGCTTCTGTGTAACGCATGGCCGCAGCGCTATCTCCATCAATAGAACCAAAGTTACCTTGGCCTCTGACCAGTCGATATCTCATGGCGAAATCTTGAGCCATTCTAGTCATGGAATCGTATACAGCCGAGTCTCCATGTGGATGATATTTGGCTAAAACCTCACCGACAACAGCGGCGGATTTTCGGAAAGGACCACTGGATTTCAGGCCAATTTCGTTCATGGCATGCAAAATTCTTCTATGAACAGGTTTCAGTCCATCTCTTACGTCTGGAAGGGCGCGGGAAACGATAACACTCATGGCGTATTCCAAATAAGAAGTCTCCATTTCATCGGAAATGTTTCGAGGTTGGAGATGTTTTGCGCTGTTGAAGTCGTCAAATAGCTCCATGGATCCTTGAGGAGCTGTAGGCTCTGCAACTTCTGATGTTTCAGCGGTTTCGTCAGATGTTTCGTCAAATAATTGTGGTGATTCTTCCTCGGGAGTTTCTTCTTTTACCTCTTTGGCAGTTTCTTTGGGTGCCTTTAAAACCTTCTTTGGTTCGTCTTTTTTTGTCGTTTTCGCTGGTTTTGCGACGGTTTTTTCTGGCTTTTTAGCAACCGGCTTAACGGTTTTTTTGGCTTTATCTAGAGGTTTTTTCTTTGGCGAATTATCTTTTGTATCTTTCTTAGTCACGGAAAAGGCAGGTTATTGAATACAATGCATGGCGAATATTATCATAAAAAAATTAATTTACTAATGAAAAATGCTCTAAAGGGGTTGTAAAACTAGTCGTTTTTTGCTAGAATATAGTGATTTAAGAATTCAAAACAAACATAAATGGCTGATACACAAACACAAACTACTCAAGATCCATCGAAGGCTCAAACCGTGCTTCAGGATAATAATGCGCCAATTGAGGCGACTCCTGAATGGCTAAAGGTTGCGGATAATTCTGTTCAGGGCAAGATTTCTGATGGTGGAATCAATCTTCGCGCAGACAGACCGTCTTTGGCTGATTTAGGAGAAGATCCTTCTTCTGGAGTGGCAGTTGTCGGAGGAATTAATCCAGATCTTGAAGTTGTAACAAATGCGGATAAAGAGGCTGCTCCAAAAATGACTGAGGCTGGTTACGATCCAAAAACAGGACATGACTTAGAAGATTTGTCTGTGAAAAAAGAAGGAGCTGAGGTTACAGAAGAATTGAAAATTGAGGCTAAGGGAGAAGATAAAAAGCAAAATTCTATTCTTGCAAAAATCAGATCTTTCTTCGATTTCTCTTCGAAAAAAACTCCAGTTGGAG
>CAINDQ010000048.1 GCA_903847465.1 uncultured Candidatus Peregrinibacteria bacterium | reverse complement strand
TTTTCGAAGAATGGATATATAAATACCTACAGAGGAGGAATTGTTGTAAACGATACAGATCCTACCGACCTATTCAATGTTCTTATGTCTGACGGCTCTTCTGCTTCAATGAGTGGAAATGTCACGGACGAAAGTAACACTCCAGTTGCCTCAGCGGTAGTTTTTGCGGTGCAAACCAGTTCTCCTTTTACGGGATGGGGAATGGCAACTACGGATTCAAGTGGTGATTATAATATTACAGATCTAGAGAGTGGAACTTACCAAGTAAATGTTTCCGCTGGCTCTCTTTCTGGAAGTTTTTCAAATGTTGCTACCGGTACTGGAAATGATTTTATTTTAACTAGCAGTGGTGGCGGCGGGTTGCCGCCTGGATGGGATACTGATGGTGCAGATGATCACGAGATCGTTGTAAATGTTAGTTTTGATGAATGGACACAGTATCCAATTTTAGTTGCCGCTTGGTATGGCACCTCTACAGATGGTGATCCCTCTGGATATGTTCTTATTTCTGAACCAGGCGTCGCCCATATATTTGTTCCTCATGTTGAAGGGCAGACTTCTGTTATGATTGGCGCTGTCTGGTGGGACAATCCAGACATGAATGGTGATCCGGTTCAATATGGATTTTATGAGACACCTATTCCTATTACTGGAGCTGGACCAACGGAAGTCGGTGTTACGATGAGTAGTGGAGGTGGTGGTATGCCGCCAGAATGGAATACTGATGGTGCTGATGATCATGAAATTGTTGTTAATGTTACTTATGAAGCATGGACTGAGTTTCCTATTCTAGTTGTCGCTTGGTACGGAACTTCGACAAATAGCAGTCCTTCAGGATATGTTTCTTTGGCTTCCCCAGGAACTGCTCACATCTACGTTCCTCATGCCGAAGGACAGAGTGTAGTCACAATTGCGGCACTTTGGTGGGAAAATGCAGATATGAATGGTGATCCAGCTCAAATGGGGGTTTATCCTTCCTCTGTTTCTATTTCCGGAAGTGGGCCGACAGAGATTGATGTTGCTATTGCCGGCGGAGGGGGAAGCAATACGGGACTTTCGGCAGCATATGTTGATACGGCAAGTCCAGGGCCAGTTTACGCTTTGTTCGGAATGGATCTGACTGGAGTTGCCGCTCAAATACCTGACTTGGCTGGCAATTTTTCTTTGCTAAATAGTGCCGACGCTTCTTGCGGAACAGCTAGTTCGGCCTCTTTGATGGCGAGTTTCCACGACGTTTCTAATATGTTTATAGAATTAGGTTTCACCAGCGTAACTTGTCCTGAATCAACCAATCCTGCAAAATTGAAATTCATAGACCCTGAAAATGCTGAAATTTTCGATATAGTTAGTATCCAAGACGTTTCCGAGATTGGTCAACAAGATCCCACTGTAACTTTTACAAATGCTTCGAACATTTCCCAAACCTCAGTGGATTTAAATGGATCGATCTCTTCTGTTGGAACAAAGACTATTACAGGAAGAGGATTCAGGATAGGAACAGATCTCGGATATGGAACAGCTACTTTGTCCGAAGAAAATCTTAGCGGATATAGCACGGGAAGTTATTCGTTGAATGCTAGTACACTAACATGTGGAACCACTTACCACCTTCAGGCGTTCGTAGTGGATAGTAATGATGTTGAGTACTATAGTTTGGACGATACTTTTGCAACTTCTGCTTGCGGCGATGGCCTTACTTATAATGTTTCTGTCAAAACTGGCACTCCGGAAAATAATAATTCCGTGAGTAACGCCGATGTGTCCGTAGGAGCTTACACTTGTAGCACAGGTGACAATGATAATTGCAGCATTTCAAATATCCCTCCGGGAACATATACAATATCCGTGAATGCTAATTTTTTCGCCCCTTACACTGAAGAAAATGTGACCGTTGATCTGGGCAATGCTTATAAAAATGTTTATCTAACTCCAAATCCCGTAGACACTGTGTCTGGCACAATAACGGATTCAACTACTGCCCCTATTGATGGAGCCACCGTGTTTTCCATTGTCTTTAACGGGAATGGATCTCCGCCCCCACCAACCACTACTTCGGGTGGAGGACATTATTCATTCAGCGATTTAACTGAAGGAAGCATGCATATGGTTATGGCGATGAAGGCTGGCTATGTCGGAAATTATACCCCTATGGCCGATTTATTGGCGTCAAACGACAACACTCATTTTGATTTACAACTCGCAACTGCGACTGGCTCAAATTCGGGGAGTATTTCGGGATCTTTGAGCGTTAATAGCGCTCCTCTTTCGGGCAAAAAAGTAGTTGTTTTTACTGGAAACATGAGTGGTGGTCCTTGGCCAGAGGTTGCAGGTTCTGGAACGAGCGAAACAGATTCATCTGGTGATTTTACAATATCAGGGCTAACACCATCTGATAGTTACATGGTTCTGTTTCTCCAAGATTTTAATAATTATGAAATGATTGGGTCTGCTGGAACTTCTGTAACTGCGGGGAATACGACCACATTGGATTACAATATTATAACCCCTGAGGTAACCACTTCCGCCGCAACTTCCGTAACAACAACTTCTGCTACTTTTAATGGGGCTATTGGTCACACTTACGAGATTAATAATGTTAGTTATGGGGGCATTGATAGCTTAAATGAAGCTAGTTTTGAATATGGCACAGTCGCAAGTGGTACATTTGGAAACCAATATGGATGGCCAAATATGAATTATGAAACGGGAGAGATGAGCGGTACGGTAGTTAATCTACAATGCTCAACCGAATATCAATTTAGAGCTTATGCAAATAGTTTTGCAGGAACTGGATACGGAGAAACTCTTACGTTTACCACTTCTTCATGCGGAGGAGATGCTGTAACCGCCGCAATGGCCGCAGGAAATCTAATTTGTGAATTTGTTAGCGGAACATGGCAAAGTCTTTCTTCGTTGACACAGCCAATGTCTGCATCCAATTACAATTCAAGTTCACCAACCAATCCTTCCGGAACTATTGGTAATGAAAATGCCTTTATTCTAGTTGCAAATCCTACCTCGACAAAGCCTTGGACTCTTTCCATCGCCCCAACCGGCGGTGCAGGTGCTTTGTGGACTGACGGAGCTTCCCACTATGCTGATTTTAATGACAGTTACGATGGGACTGACGGAGCTGATGCTGATAATTTTGGAGGAAGATTAACCATAGACCCAAGCAATGCTTCTATTCAGCCATATTCACCCAGTTATACCGTGACGGATTTAGCACAAGGATCTTCTGCTTCTTTTGTCGAAGGTACTGTTGATAGTATTACATTGTTAACTGCTGGCGGATCGGCTGATGCTCCAGGTTATTGGGGGGTAACAGGAATAGTTTTAAACCAAGTATTCCCTGCTGGGCAGGACATTGGTACTTACAATTTAGATCTCACTATTTCCGTGATGTAGGCTCGTGTTTTTTAGGAAGAAGAATCGCCTGATCTTCTTTCAAAGAATAAGGCGCTTTTAGCTTATTCACTTTTGCAATTTGTTTCCAAGTTACGGAGTGAGTTTTTGCCAAAGATTCCAGTGTGTCACGATTTGTGACTTTGTATTTAGCCCATCCTTCTCCCGAATATATCTTCTTATATTTTTTAAATCCTTTTCTTGCAAACACGCAAAGGAGAACAACTAGTAAGATGAAATCCCAAGGAATAATTATACCGGTAAAAGTTTCTGTAGTGAATTTTCCTGTGCCATCTTTTGTCTGATATTTTCCGTCTACAGTGAAGCTATACACTCCAAAAAATGGGGCTTTCCAGTCAAAATTGCTAACGCCTTTCGTTTCCCTTGTCAGCAATTGATTGTATTTTTTAGTCCCTATTTTTCCTGTTATCAGATTTTTTGAATTTAGGGTTAATTCCACCGTGTTGCTCACGTTTCCGATATTGTCCAGCATCACCGAGAATTGGTAATTGCTTGGAATTATAAAGGATCTGAATTTTGAAATCTTTTTTGTGAAAGAGGTGTATTTTATGTCTTTAATTATTTCTCCTGGAAGAGTGACGTATACTCTGACACCGATTCGTTTATGCATGATAATTCCCTGCTGTCCCACCGATTTCTCACCTTCTTTTCCTTCAACCGCAATTCCTCCTGCATGTTCACCTGCATCCAGCTTAGAATCATTTGGGACTGTCAGTTTGAATGGAATTGTTTGAGACGATTTTGGAGCCAATGTCACCTCGTTTTTAGTAAGCTTTATCCACGTGCCGATGTCCATCATTGGTTCTTTGCGTTGCTTAATTGCAAATCCACCGTCTGTTCCATTAACTAGATCAGAAGCATATACATAAAAAGTCTGTGATACGTTTTGGCTGTTAGTAATAACGATTGAGTCTGAAATTGATTGTCCAGGTTTTAGATCATACACAAACCATGTTTTGCCACCGCTGCCTGGACTTGCCGAGAAAGATCCAGATGTTAAGGCAGACGAGGTTGAAGCAAATAAAAGTACGATTAACGTTATTGATAAAAATGAAAACGAAAGTTTTTTAAACGTCCTTAGAGTGTTTATTATCATGGAAAAGGTGTTATTTTTTTAACGTCCGCAATCATAACATTTTTTATTTTAAAAGAATATGTGTTATCGTTTTGAGCGATATGAAGAAGAAAAGGTCTCTTAAAAAAATTTTGATTATTGGAGTTTTGGCCGGATTTATTTTCGCCGGAGTGGGTTTGTCCGGTTTTTTTGTAAAATATACCCCTTATTTTTTCAGCAATATTTTTTTGTCTTTGACGATTACTCCTTCCTCCGTGATTCCTGACGAGGATCCCGATCCAGATCCCGAGCCTGCTGGAGGCGGGAATGGCTTTGTCATTTTTCACTTGAAACCGCCTGTTCAGATTGATAAGCCAGATGAAATAAATCCATTAAATCCTGAGCTAGATGTTATCATTCCCCCCGAAGAAAATATTCCTGAAGATGCCAATCGTGATCAAATTTTCTCTGAATTTGTAGACGAAGTGAACGGAATTGGTCTCGCTAAAAAATTCAAAGACGACGAAGCCAAAGTTGTTACCGATGTAATTATCTCCGTTCCTGTTTTGCCTGCGATTGGAATTGGCGAAGTCATTATTCCTGATTCCCCAAGCGCAGATTTTGACATACAAGACACATCTGCACGTCTTTATTTTTATGGAATTGCCGAACCTTATTCGTATATTCTTTTGGAAATTTCTTCCCAGCCAAATGTAATAACTCTCTTCACAGACAAGGATGGTAAATGGTTTTATGATTTGCCAGAGGCTTTGCCAGCTGGGTTACATCACGCGTATATATGGGAATTTTCTCAGACAGAAAAAGTCAAAACTTTGATTTCAAGCAAAGGGTTTTTAGTGAAGGAGTCGGGACCGAAAGACTCTGCCAAGCGAACAAAAATATCGATGGATACTGGATCTTTCAAGGCCACAATTGCGAATTCTGCCCTGATTACAAGTTTGAAAAAGGACAGCACTGGCGAACAAATGTTCTACGTTAATGGGCGTGTTTTGAATGACGACGCAAAACTAACAAAGAAAGAAAAATTAACATTTATAGTTTTTACAAAGCCTTTGTTTAATGAATTCAAAAACATCGAATCTGCCGCTTTGAAATTCACTTACAAGATTTACGACGATAAAGATTTATTGATAGACACGATTCCCGACAACGATTCTATTGATTACATGAGACAACTCAAAAGTGGGACATTATCTTTTACGAAATCATTTTCCTTCTTCCCTTCTGGCAAAATGGTAATTGGTAAATATAAGCTTATGGTAGAGGTAAATTCAGCAGGGTTTAATTATTGGCTGCCTTTAAGTTTTGAAATTACGCAAGAAAATTCTGGCAATTTTTTCGATAAATATGGAACGGTTCTCATGATTTCTTCGCTGTTAATCGTTGTGATTATTGGAGGAGGTTGTACCGGATTATTTGTTTTTCATTTGAAGAATAAAAAAAGAAGATAATTTTCTATTCAGGAGTTCAACAGGAAAGTCCTTAATAATATGGGAATTAGTTATACTCACATCAAGAACAACAAAAACAATCACACGCTGTTGTTTTTGCATGGGTTTACAGGGAATTCATCTGTTTGGGAGGATTATGTCGAAGCACTCAAAGATAAATTTAATATTATTCTCGTTGATTTAGCTGGGCACGGAAAATCAGAATCTCCAAAAACAATCGACGAATATCTGTTTAAAAATCAGGCCGAAAAAATCGTAAAACTTTTGGATGAATTAGGAATACAATCAGTTTCCATCATTTCCTACTCTTTTTCCTGTTATATTGGCCTGTTAATAGAAGAAAAGATGAGGGGGAAAGTGAAAAATATGGTTTTTATTGGCCCCTATTTTAAGGCGAAATTTAATCTTTTTGAAACATCTATTCTCAAATCCGGCAAATTCATATGGCGATATCTAATTCCTGATAAAAAATATCAATTAGACTATTCCAAGCTGAAAAATTACGAAAATCCGAGCTTAAGCGACACAAGATATACTTTAAAGTGCACAAACACTAAAGACCTCTTGGGCTCTATTTGCTCTCTTTTGAACAATGAAGGGCTTCCAAAATTAGAACATTTAAAAATTCCACTTTTAATGATTTATGGCAAGAACGACAAGATAATCTCGCCTGAAATAAAAAGTCTTTTTAAACAGTTGAAAAATGCAAAAATAGTAGTAATGGAAAACAAAAAACACCTATTCCTAAAAACAGAAACATCGAAAATCGCTAAAACAATAAGAACATTTTTAGCTAAATAACTTTTTTGCTTTCTTCTATAAATTTTAAACAATAATCGTTGCACTCAAAGTTTTTGCGTCGAGAGTACATGGCCGCTTTGCATCCTCCTCTGCAAGTTTTGGAAAACTCACATTTCTTGCAATGTTCTTTGAGTTTTGGCTTAGCAGAGCGGTTGTAGGCAAAAGATTTTTTGTCATTCCATATCTCATACAAAGTTCGATCTCTCAAATTTCCCTCTATCAGGAAGTTGGGATGAATTGGGCAACCTTTTACATTTCCTTCGGAATCAATGGCGCAAATACTAATGCCAGCCCTGCAACCTCTCCAGTCTTCTTGCATGTTATATCGATCAAAATAGCCCAAATTATCACCAACGAAAATCTTGGTGTCTTTCAATTTGTTCCTAAATCCGGCTATTTTTTTTGCAAATGCCAAAGTTTCTTCTTGGCTCAAAGCCTCTTGTTTATTCATACAGCCTAATGGTATTGCTGAATAAATTTCCCAAGAAAAGATGTGATTATCCTTTACGAACTCAGCCAGTTTATCCAGATTGCCAAAATTTCTTTTTGAAACAGAAGTGGTAATGCCGAAAGGAACTTTGTGTTTTTTTAACAAACTTATTGCGTTAACCACTTTTTCAAATACGCCCTTTTTATTTCTAAAATAATCATGAGTTTCTCCAACGCCATCTAGGCTTAAATGAATATTAAAAATTTTTAATTCTTTCAGCTTCTTGGCTATCTCTTCGGTAATTAGTGTTGAATTGCTGGTTATTGCGACTTCTATACCTTTTGAGCGGAGGTATGCCAATATCTCATGCCAATCTTTTCTGATAAATGGTTCCCCTCCAGAAATGTTGAAAATAAATACACCAATTTTAGAACATTCATCAATTATTTTAAACCATTCTTCTTTTGTTAATTCGTTCGCTTTTTTATCCCTATTCTCATTTCCGCAATGAGAACAGCGCAAGTTGCATTCATTTGTCAAAAGCGCTGCGATTTGATTGGGAGCGACTCTGATGAATGTTTTTGGCTTTTTAGGGCCGATTTTTCCTCCGGTTATTGTCGAATCAACAACTCCTAACGAGGAAAAGAATCCCAAATATTTAGTGAGTAATTTGCAGGCAATCAAATAACGCAATTTTGA
>CAINDQ010000047.1 GCA_903847465.1 uncultured Candidatus Peregrinibacteria bacterium | reverse complement strand
GATCTTTCACGGATATATCCTTTGTCGATGTATTGTTCTACTGCTACATCACCTTGGCGTTTGGAAAGTTTGGTTTTGTCGGCATTGAGAAGTAGAGGAAGATGGGCAAATTCTGGTGGATTCCAGCCAAAAGCTTTATATAAGGCGATGTGTTTTGGAGTGGATGGAAGCCATTCTTCTCCGCGAATAACATGAGTGATTTCCATAAGATGATCATCCACAACATTTGCTAAATGGTAAGTTGGGAAACCGTCAGATTTCATCAAGACTTGATCGTCCACAATTTTCCCATCAAATTGCACATTTCCGCGAACGCTATCTTTGAATTTTATAATTTCATAAGGCATTTTTTGACGAATGACAAAAGGTTCGCCAGCCTCCATTTTGGCTTTTACTTCAGATTCTGGAAGGTCTAAGCATTTTCGGTCGTACATTGGTGGTTGTTTTGTGCGAGTTTGAATTTCGCGCATTTCCTCTAAGCGTTCTTTTGTGCAAAAACATCTGTAAGCGTTTCCAGATTTTATTAATTCGTCGACATATTTGCGATAAATTTCGGTTCGTTGAGATTGGATGTAGGGACCATAATTTCCAATTTGAGATCCATCTAATTTTGGACCTTCATCGTAAGTCAATCCCATCCAGTCTAGAGTTCTAATCAAGTTTTCTAAAGCTCCTTCAACATATCTTTCCTGATCTGTATCTTCGATCCTTAAAATAAATTTTCCTTGATTTTTTTTGGCGAAAAGATAGCAGTAAAGTGCTGTTCTAAGGCTACCAACATGAATATATCCTGTCGGTGATGGTGCAAAACGTGTACGTATCATAAGTTAACTTTATTGACTGCGGACTAAAGTATAATCATTTTTGTTTGATTTCTCTAGCAAAAAATCTATATTTAATAGGTAAAGACTCTATAAAAAATTCCTATGGTTGTGCGAAGAAGAAGTTTAGCCAGAAGAGCGGCACGTAGAAGAGGCTCTAGGCGAACTCTCGATATTAAAATTGCGCCTGGAGTGGCTAGAGAAATCTGGGCTGTTATTTATATGGCTCTTGGAATTTTGACGATTTTGAGTATAAAAGGAACTTTTGGTGTGGTGGGAAATTTATGGGTGGAACTTCTTCAGCCGGTTTTTGGTTGGGGCCTTTATGGCATTCCAGCTTTGTTTATTTTGATTTCTATAATGTTGTTTTTGTCTAAAAAAATTGTGTTTGGAGCGGCAAAAATTTTGGGAATGATTTTGTTGGTGGTTTCGGTTTTGAGTATTTTTCATTTATCTGTTCCTCTCGATAAATTGCATGAATATGCGGCAAACGGGATGTATGGTGGATACACCGGATTTGTTACTAACTTTTTATTAATAGAGGTTTTGGGAATTGGATCGGTGGGCGCGAGTATTATTTTTATTGCGATGTTCTTGGTTTCTTTGCTTTTGATGTTTGAACTTTCATTGAAAGAAATTATCGCCTTATTTATTCCAAGAATCAGAATTGAAATTGAAAAAGAAAAGAAAGAAAAAAGATCTCGTGGAAATAACGATGACGATGATGAAGAGGAAGATGAAGAAGAAATTCCAGAGTTGTTGATTCACAAATCCCAGATTGCTTTGAGCAAAAAAGGCGATATTATTTACGAAGATGATGAGGTGGAAGAAGAGGATAAGATCGCTGTAAAAGACAAAATCGTAATCAATGACGAAAAAGCTAGGCAGATTGCAGAGGAATTGTCGCAGAAAGAAAAAGAGGCTGAGATTGCGGATGATTACGAATGGGAATTTCCATCTTTGGATTTGTTGAAAAATGGAGATAGTACTGTGCATATAGATGATAAAATTTTGATGGAGAGCGCGGATAGAATTAAGAAGAAATTGGATCAATTTGGAATCGACGTGGTGATGCATGAAGTGAATGTTGGCCCAACCGTTATTCAATATACTTTGAAGCCACATGAGGCTGTAAAGCTTTCCAGAATTACAACTTTGAAGAACGATATTGCGCTTGCTCTTGCGGCGGAGAAGGTTCGTATCGAAGCACCGATTCCTGGAAAATCTTTGGTTGGAATTGAAATTCCAAATGAAAATAGGTCTGTTGTAAGACTGAGAGAAATGTTGGAAAGTCCAGAATTTGCCGAATCAAAGAGTAAACTGACTTTGCCTTTAGGCAGATCTGTATCGGGAAAACCGATCATTGGAAGATTGGAAGATATGCCTCATTTGCTTGTTGCCGGAACGACTGGTAGTGGAAAATCTGTGGCAATAAATTCATTTTTGATTTCACTTTTGTACCAAAATTCTCCACATGATTTGAAATTAATTTTGATTGATCCGAAGGGTGGAGTTGAGCTTGGATATTATAATAGTATCCCACATTTACTGACTCCGGTGATCAGAGATGCTGAGAAGGCTGCGATTGCTCTACGATGGGTTGTTGCGGAAATGAATAGAAGATATGCGGAATTATCTGCACATAGAGTTAGAAATATTACCGAATACAATGAACTTGATGGAATAAGTAAGATGCCAAAAATTGTTATTGTGATTGATGAGTTGGCGGAATTGATGATGGTGGCTGGAAAAGAAGTGGAGGCGAGTGTTTGTAGAGTGGCGCAGTTGGCTCGTGCTGTTGGTATACATTTGATTATTGCTACGCAAAGGCCTTCTGTGGACGTTATTACCGGTTTGATCAAGGCGAACGTGCCTTCCAGAATTGCCTTCGCTGTATCGACGCAAATTGACTCTAGAACGATTTTGGATGGAATGGGTGCGGAGGATCTTCTTGGCAAAGGAGATATGTTGTATTTGCCAATTGGAATGAGTAAACCTTTGAGAGTTCAAGGTGTGATGATTACGACTGATGAAATCGAGAAAATTACGAATAGAATAAAGCTTACTGTTGAACCAGAATATGACGAGACTATTACTTCAAATAAAACTGCTGCTCAAAGATTAAATGGTATTCCTGATAGTAATCAATCAATGGATGATGATGAGCTTTATGAAAAAGCTTTTGAGATTGTCCAAGAAACAAAAAAAGCTTCGGCTTCTTTATTCCAAAGAAGGCTAAAAGTGGGATATGCAAGAGCGGCAAGGCTTGTCGATTTGCTCGAAGAAAATGGTGTTGTTGGTCCAGCTGATGGAGCAAAACCAAGAAAGATTTTGATAGAATAAATCCTAAAGCCCTTGAAGGGAAGAGGAGAGGAAGAAGATTCCGAATGCGAAAACTATAGTGCAGATAATAATTGTCCAGAGCATGCTAAGGGTGATTGTGCGTAGGCGGGTGTGTGGTTTGACGTAGTAAAATCCACAGAATATCAATCCTGCGCAAATAAGCAGTCCAAGCCATATTCCGAGGCTTCCTGGGATGCGGGTGGCGAACATGAAAATGAAACTTGTGATGAAAACTCCAAGAAAAACTAAAGTTAATTTCTTTAGGGTTTTTGAGAATAGGCTCTCTTTATTGGTGATATTTATTTGCATTATTTTGTGAAATATTCGACTGCGTTGCGAAATAATTTTAAACCCTTTCCTTCTTTTGGAAGAGGTTTTCCTTCGCGGACTAGTTTCTCTTTTTGGATAGGCCAGCCATCTTCATTTACGAAGCAATTGAATCTCTCAGGATGTGGCATCATGCCCAAAATTCGGCCTGAAGGATCACAAATTCCGGCAATGTCTTCCATCGCGCCGTTGGGGTTGAAAGGGAATTCATTGTTGGCAGGTGAGCCGTCTTCGCGGACATATTTGAAAGCGATTTGGTCGCCTGATTTTATTTCTTTGAGAGTTTCTGCGTCAGTATAAAAATTACCTTCACCGTGGGCGATAGGGACGTGAATTACTTCAATGTCGCGTGTCCAAATACATTTGTTGGAAGCTCTTTTTAGGTGAATCCAGCGGCATTCGTAACGAGCCTGAGTATTGTGCATGAGAGCAACGGTGCGTTCGCCGTAGGCATTGTTTAAAGCTGGAACGAGACCTAGGTTTACTAGAATCTGGAATCCATTACAAAGCCCGATGATAAGTTTGTCTTCACGGGCAAATTTTAAGAATTCTTCATTAAGGTTGTTTTTGATTTTGTTGGCCATGGCATTGCCTGAGCTGGTGTCGTCACCATAGGAAAATCCTCCGGGGAAAGCCATTATTTGAAAATCTTCCATTTTTTTTGTGCCGTCGATAAGGTCGTTGATATGAACAATTGTTGAATCTGCGCCTTCCATTTCAAAAACCTTTGCGGTTTCTTCTTCGCAATTGATTCCGTATCCAGTGATGATGAGTGCCTTTGGTTTAGTCATTATTTGAGTTTGAAACTGTAAAAAGGATAGCGTTTTATTTTATTGTTTTCAATCTTGTTTTTTGGTGCCGCGGGAGGGACTTGAACCCTCATCCTCTTGCGAGGACACGCACCTGAAACGTGCGCGTCTACCAATTTCGCCACCGCGGCATACTCTTAATGCGAGCGTATTTTAGTTGTTTTCATTTTTGTTTTCAAGTGAGCTTTTTGGTGCTTGTTAGGTGGAATAAATGTTTAAAATATGCTATAATCTTGGGATATTTTAATGTTTGTATATGGCAGAGAGAGCGGAAGCAAGGACTGGAGAGGTTGTAGAACAAAGAAATTTGGAGGCTGTTCCTAGAGGCAATGATGCGATCAAGGAGCCACCTGACTTGAAAGTTGTCCATGCAATCGATCATACTGCTGATAGAGTTAAAGACGTGATGGATGGTGATTTTTACAAAAATTCAGATGCTTTTGTTTCTGGATTGCCTAAGGTAAATGGGGCGGTGGATTTTTCGAAATTGCAAAAAATAGGAAGTGGGGGAACTCATGATATTTATCAAGATCCTAATAATCCTAAATTTGTTGTGAAAATAAACAGAGGCCATTTGGAGGCAGATGCTAATACGTTTAGTAGAGTTCAGGGTTTTATTGATAGAAAAGATAGTGAAAATAAAACTTTATATGGAGCTTTTGGCTCTGATAATTGTGCCAGAGAAAGGATGGTTGTGGCTAAGGGTGCGTTTTCTCCAAAGAGAAGATTGTTTGGCCCACGTGAAGCAAAAGTTCAAGATGTTTTGCTAATTGTTCAAGAAAAAAATGAAGCTTTAGCTCAAAAAGACGTTGTTGATTTTGGGTTTGATTATAATCAACAATTGAGGAGTGGTCTTCAAAGAAGAATAAATCGTGATGAGGCTTTTAAAGAAAAAGTTATCGAGTTCTTGTTGAGATTTAGAGATTATTTTAATCAAACTGGAAATTTTATTGATTTGATTGGATCAAAAAATGTTGTTTTTTATAAGGATGCTAACGGTGTTTGGCAATATAAAATAGGAAGTGTTTTGAAAGGTGATACTAGAGATAAGTTTTTGCAGTCTTACTTGGAAATGATGAGAAATCCAAAGTCTTTCAAGGCTGGGCCAAATATTGGAACTTTTAACAATGGAATATCAGCCATAAAGGCTGTAAATGAGATGGGGATGCGCTTGGGAATTGGAACGGTGTTGTATATTCCGGTGAATGATACTGGTCTTAATTCGGGGCGTTAAATTGAAAATGTTACCAGTCTTTAAATGTTTTTCTATAGTATTTGTTGAGCGTCTCGGTGTCGGTTTGGATCAAGGTTTTGCCGCTTAAGCCTTTGATTGTGAAATCTCGATCGGCAGTCATTGTGCCGATTTGCGCGAAAGCAAAGCCATTAAACAGGGCTTCGAATTCTTCTTTTCTCTTTGGGTCGATTGTTATTACGAAACGGGATTGAGATTCTGAGAATAATAAATAGTCGTCGCGATTGATATTCTTTGCTGGAACTTTTGAGAGATCGATTTCCATTCCCAATTCTCCGGCAATCGCTTTTTTGGCGAGAGTAATTCCGAGTCCACCATGAGCTGGACTTAAGGCTGAGGAGATCAAGTTTTTGGCTACTGCTTCCTCAAATTTTCGATATAGTACGATTGCTTTTTCAGCATTTACTTTCGGGATATTATTGCCAATAGGGGATGATTGGTAATCAAAATATTCACTTGCTCCTAATTCGTCAAAAGTTTCTCCTAAAATATACACTAAATCTCCAGCAAATTTTGGATCTAAGGAAACTGATTTTGTGACATCTTTTATTACTCCAAGAGAAGAAATCAATAAAGTTGGAGGTACCGAAATTTTGATTGGATGCCCTTCTTTATCGAATCCTTGAAAATCATTAAACATGGAATCTTTTCCGGAAATGTAAGGGGTTTCGTATGTGGTGGCGTAATCGTAGCACGCTTGAGCTGCGGCTTTTAGCTGGCCTAAACGTTCTTTGTCGTTGCTACTGCACCAGCAGAAATTATCAAGGAGAGCTAAGTGATCGAGAGTGCCACCGATAGCGATGACATTTCTGATCGCGGTATCAATACTGCAAGCGGCCATATGGTAAGTGTCGATATTTGAATATGTAGGATAAAGTCCTTGTGAACAGATCACTCCTTTGTCCGTGCCCATGAATGGTTTTGTGACAGAAGCTACGGAATTTACTTTTCCTTTGCCTTGAAGTGGGCCCAAGACTGCGCCTCCTTGAACCATGTGGTCGTATTGGCGTGAAATAAATTCGAAACTAGTGATGTTTGGACGAGTTAACATTTCGAGAAGAGTCATGGTCATGTCGGATGGTTGGTCGAAATTTGGTTCGTCGTGTTTTTCTCTTGTATATGAGGAAATCAAGGTTTTTCTTGGAAGGCCATCATGAAGGAAATCCATGTCGAGGTCCATAATTTTTTCTCCGTTTATTTTCACAATGCATCTTCCACTATCAGTGAATGTTCCAATGACTGTTGATTCAACTCCACGTTTCTCCATGAGTTTTGTAAACTGGTCGATTTTTTCAGGAGAAATGGCGAGAGTCATTCTTTCTTGTGATTCACTAATCCAAATTTTCCAAGGATCGAGATGTGGATATTTTAGCGGAACAAGATTGAGGTCGACTTCGCATCCACCACATTCTTTAGCCATTTCTGCGACTGAGCAGGAAAGACCTCCTGCGCCGTTATCGGTGATGGAATTATATAAATCTAAATCGCGCGCTTCTTTTACGATTGCGTCTGAAAATTTCTTTTGAGTAATCGGATCACCGATTTGCACGGCTGTTGCTGGGCTCCCGGCTGTTAATGCTTCTGATGAAAAGGTGGCGCCATGAATTCCATCTTGGCCGACTCTTCCTCCGAGCATGACCACTAGATCACCTTTTACCGCTTTCTTTTCCCAAGAAGGTTTGCCGTTTATTTCTTTTGGAATAAGGCCAATTGTGCCTACGAAAATCAACGGTTTTCCTTTGTATCCTTTGTTGAAATAGAGGAATCCTTGTGGAGTTGGAATGCCGCTTTGATTGCCGCCGGCGTTCACACCATCAACGACTCCTTGCAAAATTCTTTTTGGAGAAAGAGCTTTGTTGGTGAGAGCTTTATCTCTATAAATTGGTTCATTGTCGTCTGGATTTCCAACACAGAATCCGAATTTATTTAGGACAGGTTTTGCGCCTTTGCCAAAACCGACGGTGTCGCGATTTACGCCTACTATACCCGTAATTGAGCCGCCGAATGGATCTAAAGCGGATGGGCTATTGTGTGTTTCTGCTTTATCTGTGACGATCCAATTTTCATCAAATTCAATGCCTCCGGAATTATCTTTGAAAACTGAAACGCAAAAATCTTTGGCGCCTTTTTTGTTGCGAACAACCTGCGTTGCTTTTTTGATAAAACCTTTATAGAGGCCATCATCATTTTCATCTATTTTTGCGGCGAAGATAGTGTGTTTGCAATGCTCAGACCAAGTTTGAGCAAGTGATTCGAGTTCAATATCGTAAGGTTTTCTTTTTTGAAATAATCTTTGATGGCAGTGAGCGATTCTTTGTCTAAGGCAAGCGGTCCGCGGCGTGTGCCGTCTGCGTCTAGAATTCCTTCTTTGCCGAGTTTTAGTAATTCATCGTCTGTTAAATTTAAATCGATTTGGTCGGCTCGAGAATGGGATTGGAGGTAAACTTGGGGGACGACAATATCCATTCCTTTGTCTTTGATAAATTCATCATAAGACTTTATGTCGATTCTTTGAATTAAAGTATTGGCGAGAGTTGTGCCTATTTCTAAGGCTTGTTTCTCAGATATATTGCCTCTCAGTAAAATGAGTTGAGAAGTGTGGACAGATTCTTCTTCGGAGAATTTAATTTTGAATAAATCTTCGATGCTTTCTTTTGCGGTGTTGGCAATATTGTCAGTGACGCCTGGCAAAAAGCCGATTTCCAAGGCAAAATCGAATGGTGTACTTAGGGAATAATCATCAACTAAATACGTTTGACTGACTGGATTTGAGAGAATTTCAGCAATCTTTTTTAGGTCGGCAGGTTTGAAGTTTTTGTTGATTGTGTAGACTTCAATGGCGGTAGTTTCTGCTACATCGAAGCCAAAATTTGCTAATTTATCTAACAAAACTTTTGATCTTGTGTCGTTGACCTTGGTGAAAATTTCGATGCGATGCGCCATGATTTTGCCCTAATTACAAAATTGATAAGCCCGAATTCAACATATCATTTGTTGCCTAAAAATTCAAAATTATTTCCCGTGACATTTCTTGTATTTTTGTCCGCTGCCACATGGACATAAGTCGTTACGGCCAACTTTTGGTAGATTATCTTTCGCTGAATTTTGAGTGCCGTCAGGCTTTCCACTTACTTTTACGATGACGGGGTTATTGTTTTCGTCGAAAGTGTTTCTAGTGATTTGGTTGCCGGTTAGTTGAGCTTCTACCTGATCTTCGTTGGTTTGCATGTTCTTTACTTCCGATTTTATCAAAACTTGTTGTGGGGCAACTTTTCTGAGATCGATTTTGAATAAAGTGTTTATGGTATTTGATTGAACTTTGTCGATTAGTTCGTTGAACATTTCAAAAGCTTGAGATTTATATTCTACTAAAGGATCTTTTTGAGCATAGCCAGTAAAGGCTACGGTCTCACGTAAATGGCTCATTTCGTCGATGTGATCCATCCAGAGAGCATCATTGGTGCGAAGGAAAATAGCTTTTTCAATTTGGTGCATAACGGATGGTTCTGGCAGTTCTTTCATTCGAGTATTGTAGCTGTCCAAAAGATAATCTGTGAAAGTCTGAATAAGTTTTCCTTGATCTTTGATTGTTTCAATATCTTCAAATTGAAGAGGTTTTTCTTCGTTTTTATAGATGGTCATGATGGTTTCAAAAACTGGTTTTAGATCCCAAGATTTTGGATCGTAATCTTCTTCGACGCGAGATTTTACAATTGCTTCAACAATATCTGTAATCATTTTTTCAATTTCATCGTGAATATTTTCTTTATCGAGTAAATCTTTGCGACGTTTGTAAATGATATTTCTGTGAACATTCATTACGTCATCATATTCAACAAGGTGCTTTCTGATGTCAAAATTATGACCTTCCACTTTTTTCTGAGCGCTCTCTATGGAATGAGAAATCATGTTGTTTTCGATTGGCATGTCTTCTGGCACGCGCAACATATCCATCATCTTTTTGATTCTGTCTCCACCAAAAAGTCTCATCAAATCATCATCCATGGATACGAAAAATTGGCTTGCTCCAGGGTCGCCCTGACGTCCACCACGACCTCTTAACTGATTGTCGATGCGGCGTGCTTCATGGCGTTCAGTTCCAAGAATAAATAGACCACCAGCGTCTTTTACTTCTTCACCAAGTTTGATATCGGTGCCACGACCGGCCATGTTTGTAGCGATAGTGACCATGCCTTTTTGGCCTGCGTTTGCGACAATTTCGGCCTCATGTTCGTGTTGTTTTGCATTCAAAACGCTATGAGGAACTCCTTCAAGCTTCAATAATTGACTAACGATTTCAGATTTTTCTACAGACACAGTACCTACTAGAACTGGTTGTCCAGCTTTGTGTAATTCTTGAATTTTTCTTACAACTGCCATGAATTTTCCCTTCTGAGTTTTGTAAATTCCATCTGGAAAATCTTTACGGACACAAGGTTTGTTTGTTGGGATTATGATCGTCTCCAAGCCATAAATCTGATAAAACTCTTCCGCTTCTGTAGCCGCAGTACCAGTCATTCCTGCCAATTTATCAAAAAGTCTAAAGTAGTTTTGGAAGGAAACGGTGGCAAGTGTTTTTGATTCGCGTTGAACTTCAACATTTTCTTTTGCTTCGATAGCTTGATGCAGTCCGTGAGAATATCTGCGACCAGGCATCAAACGTCCTGTAAATTCATCAATAATCAAAACTTCATTATCTTTGATCATGTAGTCGACATCGTTTTTGTAGCAGGCATAAGCGCGCAAAGCTTGTTCAATATGATGCACTTCTTCGAATCCGGCGTCGGTATAAATATTGTCGAGGTTCAATAATTCTTCCATTCTTTTAATGCCTTCTTCCGTCAAAGTTGCGGTTTTTTGTTTCTCATCAATTTCGTAATGAGTTTTTTCGGTTAATTGTCCGATCAGTCTGGAATATTGGCGATATTTTTCGGTGGATTCTTCGGCTGGTGCAGAAATAATCAGGGGTGTTCTGGCTTCATCAACAAGGATTGAGTCGACTTCATCAACGATAGCGTAATGCAAATTTCGTTGAACAATAGCCTCTAAACTCGTAGCCATGTTGTCACGAAGATAGTCGAATCCAAATTCATTATTTGTTCCATAAGTAATATCGGCATTGTAGGCGACTTTCTTTTGTTGATGATCCATTCCGTGGACCGTGACGCCAACTGTCATTCCGAGAAAACTATATAGTCCGCCCATCCATTCCGAGTCACGATGAGCCAAATAATCGTTTACTGTTACAACAAAAACGCCTTTTCCCGTCAGAGCATTCAGATATACCGGCAGAGTACAAACGAGGGTTTTTCCTTCACCAGTTTTCATTTCGGCGATATCTCCTTGATGAAGGACTATTCCACCAATCATCTGGACGTCATAAGGAACCATGTCCCAAACCGTTTCGTGATTTCTGACAGGCCATTTTGTCCCAACGAGAAGGCGGCAAGCTGTTTTCACCAAAGCAAAAGCCTCAGGAAGGAGGCTGTCCAAAGATTCGCCTTTGTTCTGGACGCGATCTTTGAATTCTTCAGTTTTGGCTAAGACTGCAGCCTGATCCTTGATTTCGGTTTGATATTTTTGCTCGATTTCGATGATTTTGGTAACGAGCGGGTAAATTTTCTTTAAAGCTTTGGCATTTGGATCGCCAAGTAATTTTGTAATTAAATCTCTGATCATTGATATTTGGGCTTAGATTTTGTAATTTATTGCTCGAGCATTCTATCATCTAATCGAAAGTGGGGGAACATCTAGTGTTGACACCGACAAAGAAGCTTGTATAATTCGTTCTAAGATAAAATTTAACTAAAAATTATATGGCAAATGGAGAAGAAGGTCAGAATGCAATAGACGATGAGGATTTAGATCTTGAAGGTGGTGAGCCAAAGGATGTCGTTGATTTTTTTGATTCGACTGCAGATGGAGTGATTCCCGATGATGTTGATTTTGCTGAGCGTTGTATGGCTGAGCAAGGGATTAGTCTTGGTGAAACATTAGCACTTGTTGGAACAGATATTGATCGTGCTGTTTTTCCAATTTCTCTTCAGGGAGCACCTGCTGCTAGGGGGTATGGATTGGTTAATCCTGGAAATGGCCGTGGTTTTACTCATTTAGTTGAGCCACGTTGTCTTGATGGATTAAGTATTAAATCTTCTTCTGATTCATTGCCGGATAAAGGTAAACAATTTACTACTAATGAATTATTTTGGCTGGCTATTCATTTGAGTGAAACTCCTGGAGCAGACATGGCACAAATTTTTACTGGTATTGGAAAATTGGCGGAAGAGAATAGGCTGCCAAAGAGAGATATAATTCGTCTTTTAGCTAAAATTAATCGAGAGTTAGGTCTTGCCTCTTAAAACCTATTCCTTATATCCCTGAAAGACCACTACGAAGGTTTTTAGGATGATTTTGATGTCTAGCCAGATTGACCAGTTTTCAATGTAGTAGCGATCGAGTTTCATTTCTTCTTCGAAGGAGAGGTTTGAGCGGCCGCCGACTTGGGAAATTCCGGTGATTCCTGGCTTTATGGTGAGGACGAATCGGTGATGTTTTTGGTACTTGGAAACTTCTTCTGGAAGGTGTGGGCGTGGGCCAACAAGGCTTAAATCTCCGATAAAGACGCTGAATAGTTGTGGCAATTCATCGAGAGAATACTTGCGAATGAATTTGCCGACGCTTGTGATGCGTGGATCGTTTTCTATTTTTACGAGTGGACCGTCGGTGCGGATATTATTCTCTGCTAATTTGGTATATCGCAATTGATCTGTGTTTGGATACATGGAGCGAAATTTGTAGAAAAGAAAGAGTTTGCCGAATTGGCCGACTCTTTTTACCGGTTCGCCGTTGTCTAGTTTTGTGAATAGAATAGGACCTTTGGAATTTATTCTGATAGCAATTGCAACGATCAGCATTACCGGTGAAAGGATGATGATGCCGAGAAATGAACCAATGACGTCGGCGATTCTTTTCGTTACTTTGCCCCAGCCATCAAGGGGAGTTGAATTTAAACTGATGATTGGTGAAGTGCCGATGGTGGTGATTTCCATATTTGTACGGCGCATTTCGATCATGTCTGGCGCGAAGCGGTAGAGGACATGAGTAAGGTCGCATATTTCAAGGATCTCCATGTTTTCTGATTCTGATTTGAAAGAATGAGTCTGGATTAATTCATCAATGTGATTTTTCTTGATGAATTCTTCGAGATTTTTTGATTCTGATTCATTTATTATTCCAACAATTTTGTAAGCAATATCGGTTTATAAATTTTTTATAATTTCTTTGGTGAGTTGATTGTCACCGACAAAAATAACGCGACGTTTTCCGATTCCCATTCGTAAAAAAATGATTTCAGCCATTCTCACTAAAGCTTTGCCAAAAGCGATAAAAACGAAGGCCAACCCCCAGCTATAAATGATAGCCAAACGTGAAAAGGGGAATGTT
>CAINDQ010000046.1 GCA_903847465.1 uncultured Candidatus Peregrinibacteria bacterium | reverse complement strand
GATCCTTTAAGGCCGATAGGACTTTCTCTTTGACATTATTGTATTCTGCTTGCTTACCGCTTTCAAGACTAAAACCAAGTTGCTCCATCTTATCAATATACTGCGCGCCAATATTTGATGTCAGGATAATTACTGTATTCTTAAAATTGACAACCCTACCCTTTGCATCTGTCAGTCGTCCATTATCCAAAACCTGCAAAAGCAAATTAAATACTTCCGGATTAGCTTTTTCTATCTCATCAAATAGGATGACTGAATATGGTCGATGTCTGATTTTTTCGGTCAAATTACCACCCTCTTCATAACCAACATAGCCTGGCGGCGAACCAATAAGTTTGGAAATAGAATGTTTTTCCATTAGCTCTGACATATCAACTCTAATCAAAGCATTATCATCATCAAACATAAATTCAGCCAGCGCTTTTGTAAGCTCTGTCTTACCCACACCGGTTGGCCCGAGAAAAATAAACGAACCAATTGGTTTATTTGGATCGGCAATTCCAGCTCGTGAACGCTTGATAGTGTCAGCGATTTTTTTGACGGCCTCACTCTGTCCAACCACTCTTTTCTGTAATTCTTCTTCAATTCGAGAGAGTTTTTCCACCTCACCTTCAAGCATCCTCATAACCGGCACGCCGGTCCACCTAGAGACAACACTGGCAATATCTTCCTCGGTAATTTCCTCTTTGAGCATCCGACGAGAACTTTGAAGTTTTTTTAGCCTTTTGGCTTTGGTCTCCAAATCCTTTTCCATTTGTGGAATTCTGCCATAGCGAATCTCCGCCGCCTTAGCGAGATCGACTTTGGCTTCAGCTGCTTCTGCTTCCAATCGAGCTGTTTCCAAACCTTTTTTCAAAGCTTTGATCTCCGTAATCGTTTCCTTCTCATTTTTCCATTTTAATTCAGTCTCCGAAGTCTCCTCTTTTATGTCCGCAATCTCTTTTTCAATTATTTTTGTTCTCTCTTTAGCTTTCTTATCTCCAGATTCCGCTTCTTTTTTAAGGGCTTCTTTTTCAATCTCCAAACGTAAGACTTTCCGGTGGGCATCTTCAAGTACTTGCGGCTTATCTTCCAAAGAAATTTTCAAGGATGATGCTGCTTCATCGATTAAATCAACCGCTTTATCAGGCAAGAAACGATCAGAAATATATCGGCTGCTTAAATTGACCGCCGACTGGATGGCATCATCAGTAATTCTCACACCGTGATACAGCTCATATTTTTCCTTCAGACCACGCAGGATTGCAATCGCATCTTCAATTGATGGTTCATTAACGTAGACAGGTTGGAATCTCCTGGTCAAAGCCGGATCTTTCTCCACTTTCTGATATTCCTTCAAAGTTGTCGCGCCAATTGTCCTAAGTTCCCCGCGCGCCAAAGCCGGCTTCAACATATTTGAGGCATCCATTGAACCTTCAGCGGAACCAGCTCCGACAATAGTATGGATTTCATCAATAAACAAAATAATCTTACCTTCAGATTTTTCTATCTCTTTAATTATATTTTTTAATCTTTCT
>CAINDQ010000045.1 GCA_903847465.1 uncultured Candidatus Peregrinibacteria bacterium | reverse complement strand
CATTCATTCCACAGCAACAAGAGGAAGAAGTTGAACTTGAGATTCAATCAGAATCTGAACCTCCATCAGCTCCAGAAAAGCCAGTTTTCAAGCCAATTCCAGAAGCTCCCGCGGAAGTAGTTGCCCCTAAAATAACATTCCCAGAAGTTACGGAAGTTCCACATTTTGATCCTGATCAAAAACCAAAAAGACAGAAACAACCAAAAAAATCCTCCTCTTCGTCAGATTCAGGAACCATTTATAAATTCGAAGACTAAAAGCGGCTTTAGATCTGCGCCAATATTTCCTCACTGATATCGGTATTGTGATATACGCAATCGACATCTTCATCCTCTTCTATCGCATCCAATAATTTCAAAAACCTTTGCGCATCTTCTAGCGTGTCTATCTTTACATCATTTTTTGGCAAATAAGTGAGCTCTGCTTTTGTCACGTTAAATCCGGCTTTCTCAAGAGCTTCTTTGACACTCATTAAACTGGTATCGGAAGTAATAACTTCAAATTCATCCTCATTTTTACTGAAATCATCAGCTCCACTATCGATAATCATCAGCTCTGCATCTTCGTCACTTTTGCCATTTATGGTCGCAAACATCTGCCCTTTTCGCTGAAACATCCAAGCGATACTTGCAGATTCCGCACTAGTTCCACCATTTTTACTGATAATAGTTTTGATATTGGAAACCGCTCGATTTTTATTATCACTAATACTTTGAATCAGAAAAGCTGATCCACAAGGCCCAAGTGCTCCATACATTGTCTCTGTAAAATTCATTGTTTCTTTATCTCCTCCAGCGCCTTTCTTGATCGCTTTTTCGATATTTGCATTCGGAACATTATCGGCTTTAGCGTTACTTATCGCAGTACGTAGGCTCGGATTCATATCAGGATCGCCTCCGCCTTCTCTCGCTGTGATTGCGATTAGTTTTGCGTGACGAGTAAAAATCTTGCCTCTTTTTGAATCGGCGAGACCTTTCTTGAGCTTAATATTGTGCCATTTGGAATGTCCTGACATATGAGAATTTGTTAGCGCTTACTTATGCGCATATCGTTTTACAGCAGACGCTATCACTTTGGCAATATTTTTGTCGAAGACTCTTGGGATTATTTGTGTTGCTGTCGGCTTTTTTACCAGTTTAGAAAGTGAAATCGCTGCTGCCAATTTCATTTCGTCGGTAATCTGTTTTGCGCGAGCCTCAAGCGCTCCTTTGAATATTCCTGGAAATACCAATACGTTATTTATTTGATTTGGATAATCACTGCGTCCTGTCGCAATTACTCTTGCGCCTCCTTTTTTTGCTTCTTCCGGCATTATTTCTGGATTAGGATTCGACATCGCAAAAACTATTGAATTTTTCGCCATCGTTTTAACCATCTTTGCCGTAATCAAATTTGGCTTTGATACGCCAATAAAGATATCCGCACCAATTAAAGCATTTTCTATTCCGCCTTTAGTTTTTTCTTTGTTAGTTACTTTCGCGATTTCTTTTTTCGAATCATCCAGATCCGCACGGCCTTTATAAATTAAGCCTTTGCTATCTTGCAAAGTAATATTTTGAAAACCATATTTCATCAACAATTTTGTGATCGCTATTCCAGCGGCACCAGCTCCACTAATTACTACTCGCACTTTCTTATGATTCTTGCCCACAACCTTCAAAGCATTGATCAGCCCCGCCAAACACACAATTGCCGTTCCATGTTGATCATCGTGAAAAACTGGTATATCAAGCTCACGCTTCAGCCTTTCCTCGATCTCAAAACATCTCGGAGCAGAAATATCCTCAAGATTTATTCCTCCAAAACCAGGAGCAATATTTTTCACAATATTCACTATTTCGTCAGCATTTTGACTTTGTATACAAATCGGAATTGCATTCACATCCCCAAATTTCTTAAACAAAACGCATTTTCCTTCCATTACAGGCAGTCCTGCCGCCGCTCCGATATTGCCTAGTCCCAGCACTGCAGAGCCATCCGTGACTACCGCAATCATATTTGATTTCCAAGTGTATTCGTAAACTTTTTCCGGATTTTTGAAAATCTCCATGCATGGTTCTGCCACTCCTGGAGTGTAGTACAAACTCATGTCATTCTTATTTCGAAGTGGAACTTTAGAAAAAATTCCAAGCTTGCCACAAGCTTTCTTATGGGCTTCCAGAGATAGTTTTTTTAAATCTTTCATCTTTTAGTTTGCTGGCGGTGGAGCAGTTGGTGTTCCAAAACTTGGTGGAGCATCTGGAGTCATTCCAGGGCCAGGAGTTACTGTTGTTACTCCGTTTTCTTCTGTAACCGTAAATGGAGCCTTTGCTTTTTGGAATTCATTGTAAGCAAAATATCCAACAACTACAGCCAAGATTACGATAACGATTGCCCAGAACCAGCAACGTTTTCCACTGCATGAACTACCACAGCAAGAATCTTCGCAACATGAATCTTTACAGCATTCATCGCCACCACAGCATGCATCTTTTTTAACAGCTTTTGAGGCAGTTTTTGGCATAGCTTTCTTTGCCATTGGTTTTGACGCTGGAACTTTTTTAACAACTTTTT
>CAINDQ010000044.1 GCA_903847465.1 uncultured Candidatus Peregrinibacteria bacterium | reverse complement strand
TGACCAGCCGCTAGAAGAGCAGCTTCCGCCTTTGGAGAAAGTTTTCCTTTATATATTTTTTCAACATCAGTTGAGGTCGGAGGAATAATTGTTGGAGTTTTTTCCTTATAAAAATCCACGCTAAAATCACAATCTCCATCAATTTGCATGAAAAAATTTCCATTTTGGTCTTTCAAAAGTTGAGGATTTCCACCTTGGGCTTGAAGAGAATCTTTGTCCAAAGCGTAACCGTTTGGAAGTGGGAGAGATGATATTCCAGCTCCTTTAAGTGCACCTTTTACGGTATATTTTTTGCCTTCAAATTGAGGATTTTTGGTGTATGCAGAAAACTGCTCCAGATTTTCCCATTCGAGATTTTGTGCATCAAAATGATTTTTTCGATCTATTGAAAACCACCCATTGAGTGGAGGATATATTTCTAATTGATAACCTTCTCCGTTAGGATCATTCTCAAATTTACCACCCTCAGGAGTTCGATAACGTCGTTGGTATTTTGGAGTAGAACCTGCGGATTCATTGGTAGTGCCACCACCTTCTTGTCCAGATTGTCCACCACCTTCTTGTCCGCCTCCAGTTTGGCCATCTTCACCTTCTCCAGGCTGACCACCTTCTTGGGCTCCACCCTCTTGACCAGCACCCTCCTCGCCTTCGCCTTGCTGACCATCTCCAGATTCTTCTCCTCCAGGCTGGGCTCCACCCTCTTGACCAGCACCTTCTTCACCTTCACCTTGCTGACCATCGCCAGATTCTTCTCCCCCAGTCTTATCATCTTCACTCGGAGGATCCACAGCATCTTCTACTTTGTCCGCTGTGTCTTTTTGAACTTTGGCAGTATCCTTTTTTTCTTTACCCCATTCATCTTTATCTTTGTTGTAAAGATATTCATAAATCGGATAAATATTATTATTAATATATTTCAGCCTTTCCGCTTCCGGAGTTTGAGTATGCATCACTCGACCAACAATTCCTGCAGTTTCCAAACCCTGAATAAATTGAATTACTTCAGCATCAATATTCTCTCTCACTCCCATCAATCCAAACAAAAACTGGATATGCAAAGGGAGCGTATCTGAGTCTATAGAAACCGCCAACGCTTCCCTCGCTTTCTGTCCAACATTTGCCAATTTCTCCCTGTAAATAGGCCTTCTCACGCCAGCTTTATGGAGAGATATCGTTTGATACATGACGTTGTAGAAGAGCTTATTTTGAGGAGCATTACTTCTATCCTGACAACTTTTTAGTTCCTCCATAAATTTATTATCTCCAGCCAGACTCGCCTCTGTTCGAATTCTTTCAATCTGAGTCAGAGCCTGAGCAAAAACAGCATCAACATTATTTTCGTTTAATTTTGAAGGATCTACACTCACCACAAACTTGCCACCTTTTTCTCTTCTGACAGTTACGGGACGATGACCTCCGGAATCTTCCAACACAACATCAGCACTACGCTCAACGTCGAGCACAAGTCTCTTCACGTCCTCGAAAGGTCTATTTTCTGATTGTTTATCAACTCTTTTATCCGCCAATTTCAGCTTGGTTAATAATACCTAGGACAAGATCATGCAGTTCCTTATTGATACTTGCTACTACTAATCCACTATGCCCAACCAACTCGATATCTCTGTTATGAATGTCCGTCACAACCCCACCAGCATTTCTCACAATATGCACACCAGCAGCAAGATCCCAAGGATCGGCCTGCTCTTTGCCCCAATTCAAGATAGTAGTAAAATGCCCTTTTGTAATCGATGCTAATTCCACAGCAGGAGATCCTCCTATCTGCAATAATTTATCAATTTTTCCATCCACCAATGCCCTTCTTAATCTCTTATTTGGAGGAAAATTTCTGATTACAGGATGAACATTCACAAATTTAGAAGCCTGTTCTGGTTCGATTGACTGTAAAGGCAAATCGTCTCCCGTCACCTCATTTGAAAAACCATACTGTCTAATCAATCTAGAACGATCACTTCCGAAGGCGTAATACAGTTCGCCCGTAAAAGGATTGTAAACAACACTCATCACGGCAACTTCATCTTTGAACAAACATACACTCACTCCAGCCGTATTTTCATGAGATAAAAAGACATTAGTCCCATCAATTGGATCGATTGCCCAAGTATATCTTTCAGAATCCGCGATCCCCCCTTGCTCTTCTCCCGTCACCAAATGATCAGGAAAAGATCGACCAATAATCTCACGCGCCAAAGTTTCAGCATTTTTATCTATATTCGTAACCCTACTTCCGTCAGCTTTTTTAGAAAATTGAATAGAACCCAAATCCGCTCTAGCCCTCTGCACCATCTCACCCATTTTCAGAGCAACTTGAATTCCAACAGACTTCAAATTATCATCATTAACTTCAAGACCACCCTCAGGATTTTGCTGTCCTTGAAAATTATCTATCGCTTCTTGTTCAACTCTATCTAGAGCCATATATTTCTTTCAATTGTTTAACTAATAAAGAGGTCGAATAAAGAGCATATTTCAAGGCTGGCAAATCACATTCGCCTTTGCCTCTTCTCTGATCAAAACTCAAAGTGTGAGTAGCATATCTGAGCAAAACTGTTTTGTAAGAAACCTCCGCATCTTCAGTATTTCGAAGACAGGTCAAATATCTATCTCTCACAATTAACACCAACTTATAAGCTTTCGCAAAACGGACATCATTCTTCACAAAATCCAAATTTTCAGGCAGTGAATCTATGTCTGGTAATGTTAAATGATCCATCAAAAAGTCCTCAAACATTGCCAATTGAGGCATATCTTCGTCAGTGAAATCCTTCGACATTGTGAACTTTATTTCATTTTCCATCTTTGCAAAATCAATTTCAGCCATATCTACTTTGGCGTGAGTCCAATCTATATACATATCATTTCCACGCTGATCCGTCATCACGTTCGCAAAGTTGAGATCACCGTGCACTGCACAAAAATCCCCAGTTACAGGACGATCCAGCGCTTTTAATTGATCAAAATCTTGCACAAAATTATCAATCACAACGCCATTTCCCAAATCAATAATATCGCTTTCGGACGATCCATCTACGATATAATCCATATTCTGTCTCAACCAAACTTGTTGTTGTGGATTATCAAGACCACTTTGTTTGAAAGGTTTATAAGAGGCAGGTCTCATCGTGTTTTCGTAAAGACTTCCAGTCAAGGTTTTCAAAACTTCTCCCAATCTTTCCTCCAAATCACCTGTTTCATCTCCACTTTTATCTTTTTCGAATAAGGCTTGGAATGTGGAAGGAGCGCCTTTCAAAGCCGCAAAATCGATCTTTACCCCAGTATATTCTCCCATCGAAACTGGATCAGAAATCGCCGGCACATGCATACCTAAATAATCTTTCACTCTAGAATATCCATCAATTTCTCTCTTAATTTGCAAATGTTTATCCACTTTCACAACAACGGGAGTCGATTTAGCACCTTGTTTTATTCCCTCACCCATAAACAACAAACTGCCACTAAACCCACCCTTCAAAGTTTTCAAAACCACAGAATCATAACCCATAAAAATAGTTTCCAGAATCGCTCTTTGATCCGGATTTAATTTCTCAGCAACTTCTTTCGGTTGAATTTCGCAAGATTCCGTCCAGCTCACCAAATCAATCGGAGGCTCCTCTATCCCAGCAAAATTGCAAGTTTCTCCAACCGATTGCATCACACGGACCAGCCTACTCGGAAACCAAGTTTTGAGCGCAGCATTATGTTCAGCAAGATTGCTACTTGCCGTCAAATGCGGACAAACAACCACATTATGACAACCAAGCTGATTTCTCAAAACATCGGCCGTATTGAAAACTCTAATATTTGTATGAGTTCCCACCACAACCCATTTCAATAAATCGAGATGTTCTCGATCAGTAAATATATCAATTCCTGTAGCTTTTTTCACCGCATCCCTCAAAGCAAAAAGAGGAATAGCCAAAGAAGTCAGATCTAACTGTTCTACATTGCCTCTTTCATAAATTTCTCGAACAGGCGCAGCTACTCTTCCACCTTCAGTTCCTTTCACACTATGAACTCCGTATCTAATTAATTCCGGAGCCTGTAAAGGATCAGACTCATCATGCTGATCTTCGGCACCAATAATGGTCACATTTTTTCCTCTTCGCTGAGCGTCAACTGCCCGTTTCAAAAATATCGACAACGACCCATTCCAATCATTTTCTGGCGTACCGATCACTCTATCCGCTTCCGCTCGCCCAACATGGACAGTCATATGCTCAAATCCTCTGCCCACGAAATCATTCGTTAGCGCATTACTAACTATGACAGTATGTGGCTCAGGATTGCCTAAATCAGGATCTTCTGGTCTCATAAAACACAATTATGGTTCGAGATTCTACAATATTAAAGGGAAAGAGTCAAGGGAAGCCTCCCATTTAGAGGCCAAAAACATGCTATAATAGCAAGATTATTATGGCCTAAATATGCCCAAAGAAGACAAAAATAAAGACCACGCGGTAACCCCAGATTTAAGGGAACCAGAATCCCCAACCACTGCTCCAAAAAAAGCAAATGTGGAGGGAACTATTGCCGAAATCAAATCTGGTCTGGATACGATTCAGAGGAAAGCGGAAATATCCGCAGAAAGCACAGATACCTCTACAAAAATCTCTGAATTGCTAAAACCGCCGTACTATACTGATTTTACCGCATGCGTCAGCGACTTCCTATTCACCGAACACAACTCTTCCCCACCAAGCAGAACGGAACTGGAACAATTCCTTCAAACAAATCTGGAATTAACTGAACTGGATGAAGCCGCTCTGACAAATCTCCAAACACGCCTAAATTTATTCAAGTTAATCCGAGGCCAAACTGGTAGAGAAATCCGCAGAGAACTAAAAGGTTTCGAAGAGTTCAAAGAATTTGCTTCGACTGACTCAACAGCAAAACATTATCTGACAGAAAGAGAAGCCGTCACCAAATTTATCGAACAACTAAGGTCCGGCCCAGTTTCTATAGCCACATTGGCAACTCCAGAAATCCCAAAACCATTAAGTGATTTAGCCAATAATCCGGAAAGATTATACGAACAAATCTTGATGGATCATATTGCCGTCTGTACTGAGGCCGTAAACCACGGAAGAAAAAAAGCCCTTGCTCACCTGCCATTATCCATCAGGAACGAGAAATTAAATCCTCAAGAGCATGACCACGACAGACTAAAAATCCTCTCAGCCAGACTAGGAAAGCCTTACGAAAAATGGATTCCACTAGTAACTCAAACTTTCAGACACACCCCCAAGACAACCGGAAATGCCATGCTAGATTCACTGGGCCATATCCCAGACGAAATCTATACAAAGAAAAAATTCGGAGAAATTTCCTTCGCAGAACTCACTAAATTCCATAACGAAATTCTGCGACCAGCAGAAACCCAAGGCAATCTTGCCGGAGAAGGATCCGAATTTAATGGTCAAAGAATCCTCCACGCCAGAACTCAATTACTCAAACATTTATTCCTGAGTGGAACAGCCGAAACCGCCAAAGATTCCAGCAAAGATCAATTAATTATCGACGTAAACGGCTTATGGATAAACATCTCAGGCCTTCACGCCCACATTCCATTTGCTTACATCACAGATGATCTTTGTGAATATTTCGCTGCTCATGACTGGCTCCCTGACAAAGATATTCTGGAAATAAAACTCCAAAGAGCAAAAACAAATAACTCAGTAATCGAAGAAGATAATTTAGAGAAAGAAAAAGCTAAACTCTTTTTGAAAGCTTATGAGAATTTTTACTCAATAGCAATTGTTCAAGAATTCTCTGCCGAAATAGAAGCGGAAATGCAAAATCCGAAATGCCCAAATAAAGAATGTGCAACCATAGCCGCCCTGCTCAGACTAAAACCAGGCAACATCACCAGAGTAATGTTAGAAAAAAATATCAAACTGCCAGAATCAGCCATTAGATACTATATAAATTACGCTAGAGGCTCGACTCGCAAAATTATCGATGTTCTTGAAATTGCTGAGACGCTGGAAAGTGTGATTTCAGAAGAAATCCAAACGGAACAAACCTCTGCAGCAGTCCCTAGACAATCTCATGAGACATTACAATTGCGAAACACCCACTCTCTCTCAGATACGGCAAAACAAAGCTACAAACTAAGACAAAGAATCCTAAACGACAAGAGGTATTACGACATCGCCAGAATTATGGGAATAGTTTTAGAATCAGAAAATCTGCAATCAGGAACACTCGAAGGAAGTCTCGTTTTCAGAGGTCACTTTGGAAATAAAGGAGACCATCAACATAGCTTCCTTGAAGCTGTTCACGAAGGAGATAAAACAACTGGAGCGATTGCCAGAATCCTCATGGAACCAGACAAACACCTGAACAAAAGACAACGAACAACTTTAGGAAAAATCCCGGAACTTGAAAGAGAAGATTACGAAAGACTCGAAGCTTTTGCCATGACTTATCATCATTTCCACTTAAAAATCACCGAATTAGAAAAATCAATTACCAACTTAGATCAAACCGAACCAGCAAAAGAAATCGGAAACATCGATGAATTGATGAAACAAATCAGTAACATCGTCCTCACAGAATCACCTCAAAAATACAATGCAATTCTTGCCCTATATTACGAATTTACAACCAACTCAAGAACAGCAAAAAATCCAGCCGACATAATTCCATTCGCAACTAAATTCCTCGAGGCATGTCAGGACCTACGCAAAGAGTACGCAAACATTCTCTTCAGGTCCGGAACACCAGCTGAAACCCTCAAGCGACTTTCAGTAGACATCAAAAGAGAAGAAATAGTTTTTGATCAACACTTCTTTGAGGCAATTCCAGATCAAGTAGAAAAACCATGGACCTTTGATAAAGCCCTTAGTACTTCCGGAAAAACAATCCGCATAGTATATGCCGACAATGACCGCAGTATTCCATATGCGATGGAAGCCAAAGCCATTCGAGCACTAGGATTACAAAAGGACCGCCCTCTGATAAATATAGCTGGAGGCTGTAAAGAAACCGGTTATTCAGAAACAACAGAAACTCCAAGCATTCAAATGGGAAGACAAATTGCAAAAGCGGCAGATAAATACAAAGCCAATGTCGCTCCACCAGGGACTCAATCTGGATTTGGAGCAGATATGGCAAAAATATGGCTTGAATATCAAGATCAAACAGCTCACTTATCTAACGAAGCTAGAGCAAGATTTTTCGCAGTTTCTCCAGGAGGAGAAACCTTCTATCCAGGAAATCCTAATCTGACAAAAGACCCTGAAGGTAGCCTATACGCCATTGCCCCAATGGATTCCATCCTGACTCCTTTTGACGCAGGATGGTCATGGAAAGGAGCACGCAAAGGCAATGCGCCATACCTGCAACACATCGAATACATGGAGGCAATTTACCAAAGACTTGCTGAAGGACAAAAAAGAGTCATGGTTATTGGGAATGGAGGCTTGTTTACAATTATGGAAGGACTAGCCGCTTTAAAAAATAACGCACCAATAGTCCTGACAGAAAACACAGGAAGGTTCGCAGACTTAGTTATCGGTTTCCTCAGACACTTTAAAGATTTTGAATTGTTAAATAATTTCCAAACCAATAGAGTTCAAATCGACCAAGCTATTCTCGATTTAATT
>CAINDQ010000043.1 GCA_903847465.1 uncultured Candidatus Peregrinibacteria bacterium | reverse complement strand
ATGAGCTTTTCAATCATCTTAAAACGTAGTGGAGGACGTAATTTATGGAATTTTTCAGAGAGCACCAAAAAATAATAATAACAATAATCGGCTTTACTTTTATCGCTTGGACGGTAGGACTAATGTTGCTACCATTATTGGTAAAATAAGCTACTTTCGGCCAGAGTAAGTTATGCGAAACTCGCATTAGTGCGAGGACTCGGCCGATTAGCCAAGATGAGTGTGATACAAGGAACAATGAACAAAGATAATTTCTTAAAAAAAATATTTGTAGTTTTAATATTATTCGCGACAGTAATTTCTTTTACTGCCGTCTCTTGTTTTGCAAGTACGGACATTCAAAAAAAACAAACACAAACGCGCGCTAAAATTAATCACCTGAAATGGTTAGAAAACCTCGAAACTAACAAGTTATACAAAAACCAACAAAAGCTTGAATCTACAGTCTCAATTTTAGTTTCATCAAAGCAGAATTACTCATCGACTCAAAACAAGCTGACAAGCCTGGAAGGGAATCTTTCCACAGCACTGAATGATTTTTCAGCAATAGATTATCAGATGAAAAGAAGAGTAAGACAAATCTTTAAAACCCAAAGAAAAGGCTTTTTTCAGCTTCTGATGACGGCTCAAGACTTAAACTCGTTCTTAGACCGAGTATATTTTGAAGGGCTTGTTATTAAAAATGACTATAGCCGAATGAATTATGCAAGACAAAAAGCAAAAGAAATTGCGCTTTTAAAATACAGCATTGAAGAGCAAAAACGCACAATTAACCGCTCAATCAAGCAAATAAGCTACCAACAACAATCTATCCAACAGGCAATTTCAAAAAATGAAAATATGATCCACAAACTCAGAACCGACAGAGGATCTTACGAAAGAGCAGAAAGAGAATTGGCAAAACAGTCAGCCAGTCTTCAATCGATGATTTCAAGATCTTCTCGCGAGAGCAAAGTGAGAGTCGTCTCAGGCTTCATAAAACCAATCAGCGGAAGAATCACATCTCCTTTTGGATGGAGAACCCATCCAATATTTAGCAGCAGATCTTTCCACGCAGGAATAGACATCGGCGGGCAATACAACGGAAACGTGAGAGCCTCCAATGCCGGAAAAGTTATTTACACCGGTTGGTATGGCGGATACGGAAAAGTAGTTATTGTGGACCACGGTGAAGTTAACGGAATACCCGTCACAACTCTTTATGCCCACTTGAACTCTTGCAGAGTCTGCTCCGGAGAATACGTGTCAAAAGGCCAAGTGGTAGGGCACGAAGGCACAACAGGATACAGCACAGGCCCTCACCTTCACTTCGAAGTTAGGGTGAACGGAAGACCAAACAACCCACTTAATTACATTTAAGGTGAAAGAAGAAGAAAAAACATCATGAGAAAAAATAAATTACTAATAATAATTATGGCATTAATAGCCACGAGCAACGCTTCTTTTGCAACCCCAGAAGGGAAAGTTGTTTCTGATGCGGCCAACAAAAAACAGGTTATGGAAGCATTTGCAGACATTAACAAAAATACCGACACTTTCTTTACTCCTGTTTATACCCCAGAACAAAGAAAAGAAATGGCAGAAAAAAAAGCTCGCGCAAAAGCCAAAGAAAACTTTGAAAAAGGCGAAAAAGGTGATGGGCAAATGAGAGGAACTCTTCCTCCGATTAAAAAACTAAGATTAGAATTGAGAAATCGCAAAAATAAAAAGCTTGTTTCAACAGAAACAGAACCGCCTGCATCTAAAAATCAGGCAGTTTTGGATTGTGATTCAATGGAATATTTTGCGGAAAAAACCGAATTGCACGCAGACGGCCACGTTGTTATGTTTTTTCCTCAGAACAACTCAACAATTAAAGCCGACAGAATCGTTTACAACCAAACGTCAAACCTCATAAAAGCTTACGACAACGTTGTTTTGATAAACGACGGCAAAGAATTGCTCGGCGATTATATGCAGGTTGACATGAACGAAGAAATTTCTTTTATCGACAACCCGACTATGGACGTTTTTCAAATCAGAGCCAGAGCAAAAAAAGGCTACATGTACGGCGACAAAATTATCCAAGAGCAAGGAAATTTATTCATAAGCAAAAAAACAATGATAAAACTCCGCTCTGACATGTTTGGACCGGATTTGGACACAATGTACTTGGCGGAAAAAGACCGTTCCCAGTACAAAAAAGATTCCCATGGTGAGAAATTTAAAATCAGAACCGACGATTTGATTATCAACTCTAAAGACGAACACGACACGATTACACTAAAACACGCAGAAATCTACGTTAACGATAAAAAAGTCGGAACAATCCCTTCTATAACAATCCATACGAACAAAGCTCAAGATTACATCGAGGGGAATTATCCCGAGATAGGATCAATGTCCAATTTAGGATTCTTCGCAGGTCCCGGCTTTGTTTTTGACACCCCTATGGGCTCCACCCTAAAACTAATTCCGGTCCTAAATATCAATGGCGGAGTTGGATTTGGCGGACTTGCAAAATTTAAAAGCGCAACAAACAAAACAGATTTCGGTTATGGTAGTTCCAGCCAAATGTTTATCGCAAGAGGTAAACAAAGATTAGACGATAACTTATTCTTACAATACGGCTCCAACGCCTACCTCGACGATTGGTTCTTGGGCCAAAGAATGGCAAAATACATGGGCGAATTGGTTTACGATGACCAATTTTTAAACGAGAATTTCCTTGGTGAAAAACTTGATATGAACTTTAGACACAGAGCTTCTGCAGGGTTTATGCAAGATCAAGACGCGGGGGACGGAAATATTGACAAACTCGGTGGCGATGGAGGAATAGGAACAGCTAGATTTAAATATATGGCTGAAGTTTCACAAACCCTTTATAGCTTGAACACAGATAGATATCTCCAAGATGCTTCTTCAAAAAACATAGCAAAAGACGATATTCTTTCAACAAGCTTCGCAATGGTTAGCCAAGGTTCTGCCGCGGTCTATGGAACAGGTGACACCCAAATGATAGCAAGAATTGGGCCTAGACTTCACACCCAATACAAATACTGGATGCAGGATTTAGGATACTTCTTATCAGGATACAGCGACCAAACTCCTTTAATTATGTATGACAGATACATGTATGGGCGCTCAAACGCTTACGTCAGAGAATCGTTAAGGGTTAGCAAATACCTGACCTTATCTTGGCTTGGGTCTATGAACATGTCACAGGATAGCTGGAACGGCAGCTTGATGCAAGAAAACTCCTTCTTCTTTGCAATAGGGCCTGATGATATCAAATTAAACATTGGTTACGATACAATAAGACAGCAATCATTTGTAACGATGGCACTGAATCTCGATGCAAAAGGCACTAATATTGAATACAAAAAAATGGAAATAAAAAACCCTAACAGAGTCGGTAAAAACAAAAATGGAACAACCAACCCTAACAATTCATTCTCTTCACCTTTAATCGAAGGAGAAAGTGATAATCCGATTCAAAGAGCAGAAGTTATCAACATGGACGGAAAAATATAATGACAGAGCAGTTAAAAGAGGCCCAAAACGAAATAATTAAATACGGAAACATAATTGACCGCAAAAGCTTTTCGCCGGGGACCTCTGGCAACATTTCTGTAAGACACGGGGACAAAATATTAATAACCGCCTCCGGCTCCACTAATGGCGACTTGAATGCTGAAGATTTAATCCTAATAGACTTTGATGGCAATACGGTTGAGGGTTCTCAAAAAGCATCCAGCGAAAAATTGCTACACATAGAATTTTATAAAAAGCGTAAAGATGTCAATGCTATAATACACGTTCATCCCCCTTATTTAAGCTCCTTTGCCGCAGCAAGACAAGGACTCGAAGAACCAGTTATGGCTGAAAACGTGTTTTATTTTGGTAAAATCCCGCTCGCTGATTACGCTCTTCCTTCTTCTATGGCGTTGACTTCCAACACCGCAAAATATTTTGAAGAGTACAATGCCGTTTTAATGGCAAACCACGGGTTTGTCGTTGGAGATACCGATTTGAAACAGGCGTATCTAAAACTTGAGCTTGCAGAATCTTACGCTCAAATAGTTTTAAATGCAAAAATTTTGGGCGGGGCTGTCCTATTGAGTGATAAAGAAGTCGCCGAAATTCAAGCTTTGAAGTAACATGACGAAGCGAACATTGAAAACGTCTGAACATTTCACAGCACCAATTTTGCATCAGGGTCTAGAACGTAGTTCTTTATAAGATTTTTTCGCGATTTATAAAGGCAATCTCTCTTTGGCTGAGAAAAATACCTATAGACCGATTCGTCCTTGTTTTTATTCTGGATTTTTGAAAAAGATTTGTCCATAAAGCCACTCTAATTTGTTTTTTTGTAAAAAGCCTTGCACGAATGGTTTATTATCAGAATAGTTTTT
>CAINDQ010000042.1 GCA_903847465.1 uncultured Candidatus Peregrinibacteria bacterium | reverse complement strand
GCAGTCAGTCCTTCACGCACATCCTCCGCGGTCAAATTGTCATCTTTTTCCTTCAATAACTCCGCTTTTCTCGCATAAGCATTGATCGTACGAGTAAGCGCCGCCTTGAACCCAGTCAAATGCATACCACCCTCAACGGTATGAATATTATTTGCAAAAGTATAAATAGTTTCTTGGAAAGAATTGTTGTATTGAAGAGCAACTTCGATCGAACCAGCTGGAGTCTCTCTATCAATATAAACAACATTACAAATCGTCTCCTTGCTCTTGTTCAAATGCTGAACATAAGACTTGATTCCACCTTCAAAATAAAATTTGTATTTCTTGTCTTCTTCTCTTTCGTCATTCAAAGTAATCATCACACCTTTCGTCAAATAAGCCTGCTGGCGAAGACGATTTATGATAGTTTGGAAATCGAATAGAACAGTATCGAAAATAGTTTCATCAGGATAGAAAGTAATCTTTGTACCTTTCTTATCTGTCTTTCCTATGACTTCTACTTCACCCTGAGCCTCTCCTTTTGCATATGACTGAGTGTAGATTTTGCCATCTCTATAAACTTCAGCAGTCATTCTTCCTGACAAAGCATTTACTACGGAAATACCTACTCCATGTAAACCTCCAGAAACCTTATATCCACCATCTCCAAATTTACCACCGGCATGCAATACCGTAATAACCGTTTCCAAAGCCGATTTTCCTGTTTGCTTTTGCTTATCTACCGGAATACCACGACCATTATCTTCAACGCTCAAACCTCCATCTTTTTGAATATTAACTATAATATGATTACAAAAACCTGCCATCGCTTCATCAATCGCATTGTCCACAATCTCCCAAACCAGATGGTGTAAACCTGTCACATCAGTCGAACCAATATACATACCAGGTCTCTTTCTAACCGCAGACAGACCTTCCAAAACCTGGATCTGATCCGCATTATAACTCTGGACGTTTTTATCTTTTTCTTCAGCCATATTCAAAAAAACTTAAAGACTATTTATACACAGTAAAACAAGACTGGAAAGAGATTACCACAAGAAATTTATCTTGTCAGGAGAAAATTTGCCCAAGGTTTAATTTAAGCCTCCTCTAGGGATTTTTTTGACTTGACCCTTTGCCTCAACCTGATTATTTGCAATTAAATCGTGAATTTCAACCAATGCGTAATCACCTTGCAGAACAATCGGTTTTTCTTTTAATGAAAAATACAAATTGGAAGCTCTCTCTGTCGTAGCAGAGAAATCAAAAGTAACCAAAGTATCAGGAGTAGCTTTTAAGAAAATCTGGTTAACTCTATAAATTAAATTTGTTTCATCAACCAAAGAAATCTGGTCCTCTGTCACCTCAAATCCGGCAGCTTTAATCTTGTTCACAAGATACAGTTTCGCAATTCTTTGCGCATTATCTTTTATATTAGCTGAAATATCCGTCCCTGTTCCAACTGGCAATTTGAACTGATTTGCCATTTTTTCATCTACCAATTTGAATAAATCTTCTAATTTAACAACTTCAACAGAAACCACCTGTTCATATACAGAAATCTTTTTCAAAGCACTTCCAACTCGATCAAAAGTAGCAGTCACTGGATAACCTCCAATGATAAATCTCACCTCTATGTAACGCTGAACAGGATCCTTTACTTCACCAATTTCGAGACTGGTAACTTCCTTATTCCCTTCAAAAACTTTCTTAATTTCATCCTTTACTCCCTCGACTGAACCTCCCACCAAAGATCCACCTCCACCCAAAATCGAATCAATCACATTGGCATAATTCCAAAAATTATCTCGATCCTTCAGATAAATTTGATATCTATCTGCGTGAGTTTCTCCATAGGCTTTTGAACTATTATATTCCACACTATTTAGATATCCCCAGAAATCTCCAAGATTTGCCAACTGTACTTGGAAAAGCCCAATCACCGCCACTTTTGCATTTTGTGGAGGCATCAAATCATTTATTTCTTTGGTCAAACGCGAAGTGATATCTTGAGCAATTTCAATCTTCATATTCTTTTCAAAAAACAACTTCATAATCTTTTTCAAGAAATCAATTTTCACACTAATCAAATCCTGAGAAAGCTCTGTTCTCAGCTGTCCTTGGTCGTACATAGACAAAAGATCCTGCTCGAGCACGTTCTTGATTGCGAAATAAGCATCCTGATAAAAAGACGAATATTTCAAAAATAAAT
>CAINDQ010000041.1 GCA_903847465.1 uncultured Candidatus Peregrinibacteria bacterium | reverse complement strand
TCGCCTCTGCGATAGCAACCGCTATATCAAAAACCGGGAAGAAATCCTCAGGAATACCTATTGCCACCATATAATCCCCTTTGCTTGGGAAGTCATGCTTTTCCCCTGCGTCGAGAGGGAAGTCGTATTCATTTGAATCCAATTTTTTTTCTTCTGTATCCAGAGACGAAATTCCACGATAACAAGAATTCATATATACGTCATCGATTTCTGCATAATCTTTCCCTGCCGGATAAGGGAACATATCCGTGTGATTTGCGTCGGTTCCATTCTCGGGGAATTGTGGCACAAGTTTTCCAGAATCATCAGGTCTAGGAACTAGCGTCATACTTCCTGCCGGATCCAGCACAGGCATCATTGCGACCGGATACATACAACGATCGCTATAGAACATGGTGTTCACATAGTTACAGCCTGCGGAATTGTCGTAGCCATTTCCAGCGTAGCCATTTCCATTATCAGGATTGTTGCCTTCACGGATATCTTTGTCGGACCGCATTGAGTACAAAGTAAAGATCGCGCCTTCAGATCCTTTTTTATTCGCCAACTCTGAACCCTCTTTTGCGGTGAAAGTCGCCGTAATTGAGCCCTTCGTAGATCCTCTGAAATAATGCAAAGTAAACGTTCCTACATTTTCCTCGTTTTTATCTCCCACTTTTGTGTCGGCGGAGGCTTTCGCTTTCTGATAAATAATTTCAATCGCATTATCAAAAGACAAAGACGAACTGAACGTCTGAGTCATCACCGTCTTATCATTACTGTCAAAAGACTCAATCATCCACAAAACATCTCCTTTTTTCAAACCCTTTAATTCCAATACATTCGCATACTTCTCTTCTTCCTGCATTGGATTTAGAGAGAACGCAGAAATTCCATATGCCGGATTATCTTCCACTATGGCGCCAGAAGTGGTTTTCCCACCAGCCTCAGTTCCGTAAACAATTTTCCCATTAACTGCATCCGCTCCATACTTCCAACCAGTCGCCTTGTACGTTTCTTTTGGCGAAAGCAAGCGAGTATTTACGCCTACCGTACGCACTCCTTTTGCCGTAGCAATGTTATCTGAGCGCATCGCGCGAGTCATTATTGAGTACTCGCCATTTACTTTTTCCGGATCAAATTTTCCATTAGCGTCGTAGTATTCATTTTTTGTAGAACCCATATAAACGCTGCATTGTTTTGGGCTTTCCAAAATATTTGCATCGACACCATTTACATATAATTTATTATTTACATCATTTTTATAATTGAATTTATACAGGAAGCTTTCCGCATTCCTATTTCCGTTTGGACTCATCTTCGCTTTTTCCGCATCATAGCTATACATGTTCGGATCAAGTGTGCCTTCCAGTCGCACTTTGAAAGGATTTGTACCGATTGTTCCACTGATTTTACTGCTTTCCAGAAGTGGAATTGGCTCCTGAATTATCGCCGCCCATTCATTTATTTGTTTTTCCAACGCGTCATTTACGGCTTTTAGATAAGCTTTTGCGAACTCATCTTTCATCGTAATCAGTACTGGAACGGTGGAAATGTCCGTCGCTTTGTATCTTCCCGTGTAATCAGCCCAGTCATTAGCCTGAGAAACATATTTTTTCAAAAGCTTCATGTATGGAAAAAGCGCATTGTCGATAATATATTTTGTTTGAATATCCGGCGTGCTATTCATGGCATCACCCTCAGCCAAATCGTTGATCATTTTTGCGCCGGGAGTTTGTTTTTCAGAAGGATCAGTCTTCACATCGTTAACTAGATCTCCCATCTGCGAAGCCGTCAGGTCATTTGCCCAGAATTTGTTGTAGCGCATGTACGCCAAATCCTCGAGTCCCGCCAAATATTTCAAGTAGAACTTATAAAGATCAGGAGAAACTTGCTCTTCTTCTCTCACGAAATCCGCAAAGAACAATTTTTTCTGGAATGTTGCGAATTCTTGAACGCCTTCGTGATAAAGATGATTTTTGTCGAGATACTCAGCTAGTTTGCTTCTTCCAGCCGTCGTATCATCTGGTCCTTTTATTATTCCATGCCAGATTTCTGGCTTTGGAAAGGTCACGTTATCATTTTTGACAAAGAGTTTGGAGTCTTCATTGTAGATATAAGCCTTATCTGTGAAATCGGTATAAGGAAAGACGCTCACGTACCTATTTCCGCTTTTATCCACGACTGGTAGAGGAATTTCCCCCACAAGCACCACTCCAGAAAGTCGATTATTCCTTGAGCCGTCGCCATTTATATAGAGATTTTCCAGCGCACTAGAGATATTTGGCACGCTATCTTTTGCAGAATCAAAAAACAGGATTTTCACGTCCGTCATTGGGTTTTTGTCCACGATATCCTGCGCGTAGCGCATGATGCGTGAACCAAGCGTAGTTGCCGAAAGGTCATCCCCAAATTGCATGCTCATGCCGGGATAATTTTGCTTGTCGAGGTCGAGATTCTTATCAACGACGATTGTCACGAGGTCGTATATGGTCGTAATGTCGTTTGGTGCACTTGGTTTGTCTATTACATTAAAGCTGGAAAGATTTTGGGTTGTGACTGCGGAGGCGGTTGCGGCTTCGGCAGTTGTTGCCTCGGCCGTTTGACTCCAGTTGAATGAAAGAGCGTATGCCACCGGATAGGGGACGATTTGAGTAAATGGCACAGCAAAAACCAATAGAGAAATTATGGCTTTGATAGTGATATTCTTAAAGCTTGGCATTAAGTCTATTTTTCTAAGGAATGAAGCGCAAAATCGACACAACCATCTAAGTTAAAAATATACCAATTTTCTAAGCGAAAAACAATTTCTCCAAGCGATAAATCAAAGGTTCGAGTTGACATGTCCGGGATGAGTTGTGGAGGTAACAAAAAACCCCCACCAAGCGAGGCAGGGGTTTTGAAAAAGTCGATTTAAGATCTCGTTATTTTTGCACAGGAATTGCGAAAAAATTCGAAGTTTTTGCAGGGTCAGTAGCGTGTACGACAGGGTTAACTAGCTTTGCGGTACAGTAAGAAGCATTACCGGTTCCTAATCGATAGGATAAAGCGTTTCCGGCTGTTTTTGGATCTTCAACTTGGGCAGAAACAACAAATTTATATGGCCTATCGGCTGCACAAGAATAAACTCGGTAGCCAATTTCATCAGGTCCACTACAAGAGCCAGTTGTTCTCTTTGGATCTGTTGGCACTCTTCCGCCAAATTTAGACGCCAAGCTACTTATATTAAGGGCTCCAGTACCAGTAGTGGTCAAACAGCCATTAGGAAGCGTGGCAGTAGGATTATTTAAATAAAGATCTTGATAATAAGAAGCCAAACTTTTTACATCATCGACTCTTTGTCTATCTCTAGCTCTCGCCGGAGCTGACAATAATTTTGGGACAAAAAGCACTGACAATAGTCCTATAATCACAATCACTATCAAGATTTCTACTAGGGTAAACCCTTTTTTAGAAATGATTTTCATAATAATAGTTTAAAATTTATATCAACTTATTGAACTAAAACTGCATAACAACCATATGTTGTCGCAACGGGAGTACTTAGGGTAGTGCCACCAGTTACGATGTACTTTGTAGTATCTGTTCCACAATCCATATTTCCATTATCCGCGCTTTCAACTGCCCCATAAATTGCATATGTATATCCAGTAGGCATGTATTGCATCAAATATTCACCAGCAGCACATGCTACATTAGATCCTCCTTGAATGATCAATTTCTTTGGATCAGACGGTAACTTGCCTCCAAAATCTGCTGGAGTCCCAACGGTAACAGGGGTTGTACTTGCGTCGCCAGTTATTGTTAAATTGGTTCCAGCATTTATACAATAAAATTTAGCAGGCGCACTAAAAGCAGCACTGAGACCACCACTAATAGCTTTTGTGCTAAGAGTTGTTGCAATTTTCTGTATAGAAGAAATTCTTTGTACGTCTCTAGCTTTCGCTGGCGCACCAAGAACGCTTGGCAAGAAGGCTACAGCCAAAATGCCGATGATTGTAATTACGATCAGTAACTCAATCAGGGTAAAACCTTTTTTCATAGGATCATGAGGTTAAAAATTGAATATATATTTAATGCTTTTTTCAGCAACTGATTATTATCATATGCACCCACACCGAAAAATTCAAGGGGATCGACAGATTTTAAGAAAACTTTAAGATTATTTAATCAATATTTAATCTTTGTATGCTAAAAAAATATTACAGCCAAAAATCAATATGTTTATTGATGAAGCTATTTTATTTCTTAAATTTTTTGTTAACATGGAAAGCCCAAACGCCAAAAAAATCCCAAAAATGCCAAAAGCAAAACTATCCAAAATGACTTTAGACAAATTAGCGCTGATAACTCAGCAGGAATTTACAAATGTTTATGAACAATTGTCCGCAACAAACCGCACAATGGATGAAAGGTTTGATGCTGTAGACATGAGATTCAATGCAATAGATAGGAAATTCGAGATGGTAGATAAGAAATTTGAGATGGTAGACAAGAGATTCGACGCAATAGATAGGCAATTAAAAGAGTTGAACTTCAATATCCTCGGAATGTGGTCAAGATTTGATAAAAGACTAGTGCTTCTCGAAAACAGAGTCGGAATTTAAACCTACATCGCGCTCGCCAAGTTGGACATTTGCATGATTGGGATCATCACGGCGGCTACAACAACTCCCACCGACAAGCCAATCACAACCAAAATTATCGGTTCGAGTATTTTTGACAAACCATTAACGGAAGTAGAAACTTCGTCTTCATAGAACGTCGCCACTTTCGCCAAAATGGTATCAAGTTGCGCTGTTTTTTCTCCAATATCTATCATGGAGAGTAACATTGGTGGAAAAAATTCACTCTCCGCCAGCGCTTCTGCCATTGGAATACCTTGTTTCAGATCTTCTGTCGCAATCAATAATTTCTTTCTATACACTTCGTTTCCCACAGAGTTCGCCACGATTTCCAAAGTAGAAACGATAGACAAACCACTACCAAGTAAATTGCTCAACGATCTAGAAAAACGTGATAGATAAGCCTTTTGGAATAATTTTCCAAGCAGAGGGACTTTTAATTTGAAGAGATCAAGGGCGTATTTTCCAGCCTCAGTTCTCTTAAACATAATAAACGCAAAGGCAACGATCATAATCAAACCAATCAACATCATCTTTTGATTGATCAAGAAATCACTAATGCCCATTACGATTCTAGTGACCAAAGGCAATTCTTCACCAAAGCCGTTAAATAAATCTTTTAATTTTGGAATAACGAAAACCATCATCGCCACAAACACACCAACCAACAATAACATTACAACCATTGGATACATCATCGCGCTTTTTACTTTCGCTTTGATTTCATAAGCTTTCAAAGTATCGTCCGCTAAATTCTCCAAAGCATTAGCCAATTGTCCGGAAGCCTCACCAGCCCTGATCATTCCCACATCTTTCTCCGCAAATACATCAGGATAAGCCATCATCGCCTCAGATAGACTTTTGCCTTTTTCCACTTCATCCATCAGCGCCGCAATGATAATCATCATCCTTGGAGTCTCAACTTGCTGTTGCCCCAAAGCTCTCAAAGCATTCACCATCGGAATACCCGCATTGATCATCACAGACAAGAGATGCAAGAAATTTGCTTTTACATTGTCCTTTATATTGGCATGAGAAATCAGAAAGGTATTTACTTGTTCAACCATGTTGCCAAGTCCACCTTTTTTCTTTTGACCCACTCCTTCCAATAAAATTCCTTTTTTCTGAGCCTCCTTTATATTAAGGACGATTCTGTCTACCGGTTTTTGAGAAACGACAGGAGCGTTCTCAGAATTTAGAGCGTATGACTCTGTTCCTGAGGTGGCGAAATTCTTATTTTCTGGCGATAAATTATTTTCCATATTTATTCTGCTTTACGGGATACACGATATACTTCATCAAGGGTTGTTGCCCCTTGTAATGCTTTGATAATTCCTGCTTGTTCGAGCGTAACCATTCCCGCTTTTTGAGATGCATCCAGAATAGCAATTGTTGAAGCATTTTCATAAAGCAGTTTCCTTATAGTGTTATCCATTCGGAAAACTTCATAAAGACCAACTCGACCATAGTAACCTATATTATTGCAATGTTCACAACCTTTTGAGGTGTAAAATTGCATTCCCTCGACAAGTTTTGGATCAACTTCACCTTCAGCGTGGAGATTTTCCATCGCTTTTTTGATAACTTCAATCATATCCGGACTGGTTTCCGCAGGAGTTTTACAATAATCGCAAATTTTTCTGACCAACCTCTGTGCAATTATCAATTCCAAAGAGGAAGTAAGCAAATAAGGAGCGACTCCCATATTAATAAGACGTGTCAAAGATTCGACAGCGCTGTTTGTGTGCAAAGTAGAAAACACCAAATGTCCTGTAAGTGAAGCCTCGATAGCTGTATCGGCAGTCTCTTTGTCACGGATTTCACCCACCATCATGATATCCGGATCCTGACGTAGGGCGGCTCTCATACCAGTCGCAAAGTTGTAATCGATATCGGCGTGAACCTGACTTTGATTTAATCCATCAATCTGGATTTCCACCGGATCCTCTATAGTAAGGATATTGACGGCAGTTTTATTGACGCGTTGTAGACAAGAATAAAGAGTAGTTGTTTTACCTGAACCTGTAGGACCTGTGTTAATCACAATACCATTTGGCAGTTTTAGCGCATCTTCAAGCCTTTTTAGACTGATTCCTGAAATGCCAAGTTCGGGAAGATCTGGAATTTTTCTAGATTTATCTTGGATACGCATTACCACTTTCTCACCATTTACGGTAGGAAGTGTAGAAATACGCAGATCCATATCGCGACCATCTTTTGTAGTTACATCGGCACGGCCATCTTGAGGAATTCTTTGTTCGTCGATTTTCAAATTCGACATAATCTTTATTCTGGAAACGACGGCAGGATGCAAGTTTGTCGGATATTCAACAATGTGACGAAGCACGCCATCAACTCTATATCTGATTCTGACGTGGTTTTCGAGCGGTTCGATATGAATATCGGAAGATCTCATGTTGAGCGCATAGCTTATTGAGACCATTACCATCTGTGGAATATTTGCCGAAAGAATACTTTCTTGTAGCTGCTTCAAAAATTCGTCGAGCTGTTTGGCCTGAGCCACTTGCGCAGCCGTGGCTTGCTCTTCCGCAGTTTGTGCCGCAGGGATTTCTATCTGCTTGAGTGGCATAGCGGATGTTACTTGAACAGTTTGAGCAGGTTGAGACGCCTGAACAGTTTCCGTAGTTTGATCTGATTTTACTGTATTATCTTCCATCTAATTCTTTATTTCTGGAAATAAGCATTTAATTGTAACGAGAACGTAATCATTTTTGAACTTGTAGAAGCCACCATTCCGTCTGCTGAATCACCATTCTCAAAATTCAATCTGATTGAAGAAATGGACATCAGTCTTAATTTATTTGAGAAAGAACCTGAAGTCTGGATCATATTCAAAAATTTTGTAAAATTATCCTGAGAACTTTTGATATTCATTCTGACCGGAAGAATTCCAAATTCTGATTTATCAAGAACAGGAGCGCCAAAATCAATATTCGAAATTTCAAAAGATCCACTCTTGCTCAATTCTTTTTCAATTCCATCGATTTGTCTGGTTAAATCTGTGTATTTATCTCCTCTTGGCAAAATCTCGGCAGCACTTATGTCGATAGTTTTGTTCATTTCGTCAAAACCGCTTTTCCCTGTGAAATAAGCGTTTTTTTCATCGGTTAGAGTCTTGGTCAAAGTCTCAAGAGTTGCTTTGTCGGTCTCGATACCGGTCTTCACAATGACTAGTTTATTCCATTGCAGATAAGAATATCCGGCGATTCCAACTAAAAGCAAAATGCACAGAACGCCATAGACCATTTTTTCACTGGCTTGGCGCTGGAGGAGCAGTTTATAAGATAAGTTTTCCATATGTTTTTATTTTAATTATTAAATTAATTATTCCATTCCTATTTCATCGACCGCCTCATCTGGCGCTACTTCCTCTGCTGGCACTTCTGCTTTTGCATTTGGATCGATCAAATGGAAAGCGATTCTCAAGCTGGAAATATATCCTTCTTCAGGTTTTCCAGATTTGCTGAAAGATCTCATTTCTGCGTTTTCAAAAAGTTTTGAATTGTTCAAAGCATCAATCAAATTTGAAATTGAAGTGAAGGTAGTTGTGTCAGTTTTCTTTGTCTCACCAACGACTGAAATCTGTCTTGATTCTGTGTCGAAAGAATAGCTTGTGTATCTGATTCCACCGTATTGTTCATAGTTATCTTTTGTGTAATTTTGATCGGCGATCATTGTCCTCAAATCAATCTCGTGAATAATTGCAGACCATTCTATTCTGTTTTCTTTTATTTTTTGAATCATGCTGAAATCATTTACCGCCAAAAGATTGGCCTGCTTGATGAAAGCATAAAGTTCTGCATCTGATAGTTTCTCGAAATCTACTCCAGCAATAAGTTGACGTAGCGCATCATTAGTTACCAGACTTGCGGCATAAGTATAATTTTTGTAATCAAGAATTGCGGCAGGATCTGTATTTGCAGCGAATTCTTGTGCCTTTGTTTGTAAATTTGCCATCGTCTTGTCGATGAATTTTTGTTTTGGTGAAACGATAATAGCAGTATCGTCCACCTTTACCCCATCATCAGCTAAAGTAGCTTCGAGAGGCGCAACAAGCATTTCTTTTGCAGCCGACAATGAAGCTTTAAGCAAAGTTCGAATATCTGCCATTGCCTGTTTTGCAGTCGCTTTCTCGGTAGCCGAAGAAGTTGAGCTATTTAGAATTTCATAATTTTTCAAATAGTTATCAGAATCATAACTAAATTTATCCAAATATGCTTTCGCCTGTAGATATCTGTATTCATTGATGTTTGCTTGATTCGTAATGATGTCAGTATTTTTTGTGGCTAAATCACTTGCCAAATTTGGAATGCTGAATTGTTGATTGATGACTTGCGCATAATCTGTCAGTTGTACTGTAAAGAATCCGACAGCGCCCACTCCACCAATAAACATCAGGGTGAAAAGCACCTTCAGCATCAGCAAAAACATGCTTCTAGGAGGCGCAACTTCTTCCATCAGAGATTTGTTGAGCTCAGGTGCGCTTTCCATCATTTCATGTTCAGGAAGTTCACCATCAGACACCAAATTCTTGATGAAATCTGAGTCATCGGTACTAGCCGAAGGACTCAAATTACCTAAGGGACTTAGATTCAATTTTGTTGGTTCAGAATTTGTATTAGCCATATTTTTTTTGGTTTTTATGTTTTCTATCTATATAGTCTACCATTTTTTGGGGCCAAGGTAAAGCCCTAAGCCACCAATTTACCAACAAAAAACACCTCCCGTCTTTTTACAGCACGAGAGGTGTTCCCTAAAATTCAATATTTTCGGATAGAACTATTGAAGTTCTACTGTAGCACCAGCTTCCTCCAATTTCTTCTTCATTTCTTGAGCTTCAGCTAAGTCTACGCCTTCTTTCACAGCCTTTGGAGCTGCATCAACTAGATCTTTTGCTTCTTTCAAGCCAAGACCTGTCAATTCTCTTACTACCTTGATAACAGCGATTTTTTGTCCACCTGCTCCTGCAAGTACGACATTTTTCTTACTGCTTCCTTCTTCAGCTTCGCCGGCGGCAGCTGGAGCAGCGGCAGCAGACATCATCATTGGAGCAGCGGCAGAAACGCCGAATTTCACTTCTAGAGCTTTTACTAGATTAGCTAGTTCAAGAACTGGTAATTTTTCAACCAAGTCCATGATCTGTTGAGCATCTTTTCCAAGCTCTACTTTTGTTTCGTCAGACATGTTTATAAGTGTTATAGATATATTAATTAAAGCTGTTAAGCTTGTTTTTTAGCGATACCATCAAGTGTGCGTACAAATCCAGCCAAAGTTCCTTGAAGTACTCCATGGAAACCTTGGATAGGACTCTTGAGCATGTATACCAACTTCGCAAGAAGTTCTTCTTTTCCTGGAAGAGTGGCCAATTGCTTTGTTTCAGCAACAGAAAGCACTTTTCCATTCAATAAAGCTCCTCTTAGCTTTAGGTTCTTGTTCTTTTTTCCAACTTCAAAAATCAATTTTGCGCCGGAAATTTCATCTTCCATACAGAAAGCTGCTCCGACAGGTCCTTCCAAAACTTGATTTGGAATATCCTCGTAACCACTTTCCTTTGCGGCCAATTTGAATAATGTTTTCTTCGCAACAGTAAACTTTGTGCCCATTACTCTCATTTTTGCGCGCATTTCTCTCACTTCTTTAGACGACATTCCCTGATAATCAGCGAAAATGATCGACTTTGAATCCTTCATTTCCTTGACCAATTTATCAAGGATCGTTTTCTTTTGTGCTTTTGTTAACGGCATAGTGTATAGATTTAAAAAATCTCGATTCTGTGTATAGACTCGAGACATAAAGAAGTTTCTTTTGAAACCTATTTGTATGTCTCGGCAGGTCTTAGATCGGATCTATCCAAGGGATAATTCCGAGTGCCTACTGTCTATGACGGGGATATCCTAGCAGGAAGAAACCAAAAGTCAAATTTATTTTGTGTTCTTATTGCGCATTCGCTCAAATTCCTTTAAATTTCTACAGAACTAACCCTCATTTTTATGGATCTAATAAAAGATTTAAATTCATTCCTGAAAACAGCAAAGAAACCCTTAGTTGTGGTTCTTGGCCCTACAGCTTCAGGAAAAACCGCTCTTTCCCTCCATCTCGCCAAAAATCTTAATGGCGAAATTGTTTCCACGGATTCCCGTCAGATTTATAAAGGAATGGAAATCAGCACAGATTCAATCCATCCTGATAAACAGGAAGGCATTCCTCATCATTTGCTCGGAATTACTACTCCAAACAAGACGATCACTCTTGCTGAATACAAAGAGATGGCTTTGGTTGCCATGAAAAAAATTCATTCAAAAAAGAAAGTGCCAGTTTTGGTTGGTGGCACAGGTCTATATATCAGTGCAATTACTGAAAATTACGATGTTCCGCAGGTAAAACCAAATTTGAAACTGCGTCAGAAACTGCAGGACGATGCTCAAAAACACGGAGTGGAGTATGTCCATCAGTTGCTCATGAAGCTCGATCCAAAAGCTGCGAAAAAAATTCATCCAAACAATTTGCGTTATGTAATTCGTGCTCTTGAAATCAATAAAGCGAGTGGTGCGAATAAAAAGGATAAAAAAACAAAACCACAGTTTGATGTGTTCATGGTTGGAATTGCGTGGACTAGAGAAAAATTGTACGAAAGAATCGATAAACGTGTTGACGAACAGATTAGAAGAGGGCTTGTTGATGAGGTAAAAGCTTTGATGAAGAATGGATACGAGACTGATCTTCCAGCAATGACTTCACTTGGAGTAAAGGAAATAATTCCTCATCTAAAGAAAAAGATGTCTTTGGAAGAATGTGTGAAAATTTTAAAAATGAACAGTCGTCATTTTGCTAAAAGACAAACCACTTGGTTCAAAAAATATAAAGATGTGCACTGGTTGACTCCAGTAGAATATGCCGATTTGCTCAAATTGGAAAAAGAAGAAGAGGTGAAAAAATTGGAAGAGGTGAAGGTTTTGCCGACGCCAAAGAAGGTTGAGCTAAAGCCAAAAAAAGCAGTTAAGCCTGTGAAGAAAGCTGTCAAAAAAGCCGTAAAAAAAGTGGTGAAAAAGGTGGCGAAAAAGGTGGTGAAAAAGGTGGCGAAAAAAGTAGTTAAAAAAGCAGTCAAAAAAGTTGCGAAGAAAGTAGCTAAGAAAATATTAAAGAAAAAAGTGGCAAAAAAAGTGGCAAAGAAAATTGT
>CAINDQ010000040.1 GCA_903847465.1 uncultured Candidatus Peregrinibacteria bacterium | reverse complement strand
TGTTTCACCCTATTATCACGGAATTTGGTAAGAACAGGCAATCCTCCAACTACATGTGAAAAGCTCTCAAAATCACCATATTCAAGATTCTTGTCGTAATCTAATTCTGACATAAACAAATAAGCGTCGATCATTTGATCAGTCGTGTATAAATGCTGAAATTCTTCGATCGCATCAATCGGAGCGTGCAAAAATGGCGCAAGTTGTTGGATTTTGTGAACGGTCTTTCGTAGTTTCAATTCCGTCATTTTCAGATCAGCAACTAAGGATTTCAAAGATAAAGCTTTAATGCTTTTTTCAGATTTTTCGATCATTTTCAAATTTTCAAGCTTTTCGACAGCACGATAAACAGTACTTTTGGTAAGCTGAGTTCGTGGAACAAGATCGTAGATTTTCTCGACCGGACGCTTCAAAAGCTCTATATAAGTAATAGCCTCGGCTTCGGATAAACCGCTATCTATAAGCAAATCCCTTAATTTTGAGTGAATATTCATGGTTGGACTATAAACACGTTGAATCAAACCACATTCCCTCACTGAAGTCAAATTTTACTTGACGTTTCGTGGTGATTGTGACACTATGCAATTAAGAATTATTCAATTTATAATTAACACTAAATATTATGAGTGGCTCAAATGGACCAGATGTTACTGATGCGGGTGCTGTGGATATACAGCCAAGCGGTATGACAATACAGGCATATGTCTCCTTGATTACTGCTGCTAATGGGACAATAGATATGATGGATACTTTTAATCCAGGATCCCGCATAACACGACAAACGGAATTAGCCCCTTACATGGAAAATTTGAATAGAGCTTTAACAGAAGAAACCGGATCTTTCCCGCCACCAATGACTGCCGTAATGGGTCCAAAATCTGTCAGTGCATTTCGAATTATTTTGAATTTTATAGAACGAGAGGAACTTTTGGATCGAGAAGACATTGATCAAGCTCGTGCTTCGATTGGTGGATAAAGTTAAGTCCTATACATTTCTGTTCGAAAAGCAGGTAAAATGAGGGTGAAATTTTTTTATATCAAACCACTCTCAACCTATGGAAAATAAATTCTTACTGGATCTCTCAATAAAATACGGGCTGAACGACAAACAAGTTTCAAAAGTCGTGGATATGGTTTATCAGCTTGGATATGATGATTTGAGCGATGTGATGTTTCAAAGAGCGGCAAATTATCTTTGCTCAATGAACTTGGTAAATCTGCCACCTGAGGAAGTTCTCAACGAAATGAAACGAAAAGGTTTTTATAATGGACCAAAGGAAGAATTCGTGGAAGAAGCGGCAAAGGAAGAATAATCCATGTTGTGATTACTTCAGAAGCTTTCTGTTCTTTAGGCCTTCTTCGGTTTTTTCGAGAATGCCTTTCAGGGTAAACTCGGCAAATTCTAGGAGATTTTCGTAAGGTGCCGGCATCTCTTTCTTTTCCAAAAAGTCGCGTAAAATGTGAGCGATCAATTGGATCAAAACCACCTTGATCACTTTACGTTCTTTGACGTCGCCTTCGTCAGTTTCCAACATATCAACGTCGTAGGCTGTCTTGATTAATTTCTGAGGAGTTTCTTCGGCTTGGAAAAGCAACCCTTTCATCCAGAGATCGAGTTCAATTTTTATTTTCAGTGGTAAAGATTCATCCTCCCTAAAAAATATCATAGCCTTTTCTTGGCTTACAGTAGAGCCTTCTGCGCCATAACCATTTTCAACTTGGCCCATTTGCAAAGACAAATAACTTCCGATTTCGCGTTCGATTTCTTCGTTGCCAAGCAAAATAATCGCCAAAATAAAATTAGCAGGGAT
>CAINDQ010000039.1 GCA_903847465.1 uncultured Candidatus Peregrinibacteria bacterium | reverse complement strand
TTGGAATCGAGAGAGCCGAAGAAATTCTTTCATTGCTCAAACCTGGCAATAATATTGAAGACACTTTAGCAAAAATTTCGAATTACGACACGACTGAAATTAAGGATTTTAGCGCATACTGCAGCGCAATTGGCATTCCGGAAAAGTATCTGCAATTTGATCCATCCCTTGCTCGTGGACTGGATTATTATACAGGAATTATTTATGAAGTTGTGAGTAGCGAGGCAGATTTTGGAACACTTTGTGCAGGTGGAAGATATGACAATCTATGTCAGTTGTTTTGTGACGAAGATTTCTCTGGAGTTGGAGTGGCTTTTGGATTTGAGAGATTAATGTTGGTGTTAGAAAAAACTGATTTCTTTAAAGAGATGGAATTAAATTCAAAAGCTTTAGTAACATTATTTGACGAAAATTTAGAACAAGACGCTTTAAACACATATGCAATTCTTACGTCGGCAGGAATAAATTCTGAAATTTATTTTCAACCGGATAGACTGAAAAAACAGTTTGCTTATGCGGATAAAAAAAGCATTCCTTTTGTAATTGTTCGTGGAAGCGATGAAGTTTCCAAGGAAGAAGTCACTATTAAATCAATGAAAAGTGGCAAACAAAAAACCATCCCTATAAATCAATTAACTACATACCTTTCCAATTATGAAAAAACAAAATAATAAAATCAGGATTGCTGTCCAAAACCAAGGACGGTTGCGAGAACCAAGTTTGGATTTTCTAAGAACTTTAGGGTTGAAATTCAAAGATAATCAACGTGAGCTTATTACTATGTGTACGAATGCTGATGTGGAAATTATATATGTAAGAAATAGCGATATTCCCGATTATATAAGTTCTGACGTGGCAGATTATGGAATTGTTGGAGAGAATGTTTTAATTGAAAAGAAATCCGATCTAAAGATTGTAAAAAGGCTTGGTTTTGGCCTCTGTTCACTGGTTTTGGCTGCTCCGAAAAAATCCAAAATAAAGAATATTTACGACTTGGAGGATGAAAGAATTGCTACGACTTATTCAAATACTCTGAAGAATTTTCTTAGAAAGAAAAAAATAAATGCTTCAATAGTAAATGTCCAAGGTTCTGTAGAAGTGTGTCCTTCTGTAAATCTTTCTGATGCTATTTGTGACATCACTCAGAGCGGTGCGACTTTGCGAGAAAATGGACTAAAAATTCTGGAAAAGATTTTGGATTCGGAGGCAATTCTCGTGAGCAAGAATTCTTTTGGCAAATCAAGGACTCTGGAATTCGAAAAATTATTAATTAACATTTAAATGAAAAAATATTATTACAAACAACTTGGCGATTCTGAAATCGAGCGATTATGCTGTCGTGAAGCCATAAATAGCGACGAAGCCTTTGAAACGGCTAAAATGATCATCGAAGATGTGAAATTAAATGGGGACGAAGCTCTGAAAAAATATTCAGAGAAATTTGACAAAGTTATTCTGGACAATTTCATGGTAAGTGCTGAAGAAATTGAACAAGGAGCAAAGCGTGTCTCTCAAAATGTGAAAGATGCTTTCGATATTGCTGCAAAAAATATTGAAAAATTTCACAAAGCACAAATGAAAGAGGAACTTGTGGTAGCCACAAGTCCAGGCGTTATTTGTTACAGAGAAATGAGGCCTATCGAAAAGGTCGGACTGTATATCCCTGGAGGCACGGCAATTCTTCCTTCAACAGTTTTGATGCTGGGAATACCCGCAAAAATCGCTGGATGCAAAGATGTAATAATGTGTACGCCTAGCGATAGAAATGGCTGTGTAGCAGACATCATTTTATATGTGGCAAAACTGATTGGAGTAACTAAAGTTTTCAAAATCGGTGGCGCTCAGGCAATTGCGGCAATGGCTTACGGCACAAAAACTATTCCAAAGGTTTATAAAATTTTTGGTCCAGGGAATCAATATGTTACAGCGGCAAAAATGCTGATTTCAATTGATAATCAAGGTTGTGCGATCGATATGCCAGCTGGTCCTTCCGAAGTCTTAGTGATTGCGGATAAAAATGCCGACGCCTCTTTTGTGGCTGCGGATCTGCTTTCTCAGGCTGAACACGGGAAAGATTCGCAGGCGGTATTAGTTTGCATGGACGAATCAAAAGCTGATGAAATTTTTGAAGAAATAGAGAAACAATTATCTAAATTACCAAGGATTGAAATTGCCAAAATTGCTTTGGCAAAAAGTTTTGCGGTAATTTGCGAGAACATTGCCGAGATGTTTGAATTTTCTAATCTGTATGCCCCTGAACATTTGATAATAAACATTTCCAATCCCGAATTGTACTTAAAAAACGTGATGAATGCTGGATCTGTCTTTATTGGAAAATATTCTTGCGAATCAGCTGGAGATTATGCCAGTGGCACAAACCACACTTTGCCCACTTATGGCTATGCCAAGGCTTTTAGCGGAGTTTCCCTAGACAGCTTTGTAAAGAAAATTACTTTTCAAAAATTAGAGAGTGAAGGTGTAAAAAGTTTGGCAAAAACCGTTATTACAATGGCTGAAATTGAAGGATTGGATGCTCACAAAAGAGCGATGGAAATACGACTTGAGACTTTAACCAAATAATTTATGAATCCGTTTGTAAATGAACAAATTAAAAAAATGGGATACTACTCTCCTCCTTTGGAAGGGAGATCAAAATACAGAGGCTTACTCTTGGATTTCAACGAGAGAACTACTCCTGTAAGTAAAAAATTATTAGAAGCTTTGGCTAATTTTGCAAAAGAAAAAAAGGTCCAGAGCTATCCCGAATATGGAGAAATACGCAAAAATATTGCCAAATATGCTGACGTTTACGCCTCTCAGGTCATGGTGACAAATGGCTCAGATCAGGGAATAGATTTGATTTTTCGAACTTTTACAAAGTCGACTGACAGGGTCATTATAAACAACCCTACCTTTCCTATGTTTAGACAGTGCGCCAACATTGCTGGAAACAATGTAGTGATAATTGATTATAAAAACGATTTAAGTTTTCCTTTTGAAGAAGTTATTAAAAAAATCGAGCGTGGAATAAAGATGGTTGTAATATGTAATCCAAATAATCCGACAGGAACTCTTGTCGAACTTAAAGATATTAAAAAAATTCTAGATAAAGCTTTGGAAAATGACGTTTTGGTTTATATAGATGAAGCTTATTTTGAATATTCTGGAATTACCGCAGCCAGATTCATAAAACAATATTCGAACCTGATCATTTCAAGGACTTTTTCAAAGGCTTTTGGGTTAGCTTCTTTGAGAATTGGGTATCTCTTATCAAATGCCAAAAACATCGATGAAATGCTGAAAGTGCGCGGCCCTTATGACGTGAATACTTTTGCAATTGTGGCGGCGGAAGTGGCATTAAAGAATATTGATTACATGAAAAATTATGCAAATGAAGTGATGAGGAAAGCAAAGATAATTACTGAGAAATTCTTTACCGAAAATGGCATCAAATTCTATATGTCAGGAGCTAATTTCATCTTGTTTAAGCCAGATAATCAGCGTGAAGTTTTTGAAAAATTAAAAAATAGTGGAATGCT
>CAINDQ010000038.1 GCA_903847465.1 uncultured Candidatus Peregrinibacteria bacterium | reverse complement strand
TTGATCATAATCTTACCGAAGAAGCTTTTGGGCATAAAAGGACGAATCTGAGAAATCCACATCCCCATATCAGTGGTGAAAGGCTGGAAGAATTGGATCATCATTTTAGAAGGCAGACTTATTTGGAAAATGGGCCGATGAGCATAAGAGCACTTTTGATTATGTGGGATGGATATAAAGAGTTGAAAGATTCTGAGGATCCAAATGATCAAAAAATGGCGAATTATTTTTATTGGATGTGCAAACATACGACGCCGGCGTTGAGTTTTGGAACTGCTTTTGCAACCTTGCCGATATTCGAAAAACACTCTGATGAATTTCTAGGAAGAATGGCTCAGTTTTTTGATGAGGTGGATAGATTGGCTGCGCCTGCTGGAGCGCAGGCTACGAAAAATAAAGAAATTTATGACAGGGCTTTAGCCAAACAAAATCCTTTCGCGAGAATGGCAGCCGAAAAATTGAGGAGGAGATTTGTGGCGAAGCATGGGGAGAAAAAGGCTCTTAAATTTTTCTAGCAATAGTAACTACTGCTGAGGCGAAGTCCATTTGGGTTTCTCCTTTTGGCAATTTAAGGACAAGATCTTTCCCTCCATGAAAGACATAAGAATCTGGGCGTCCGCTCGGAACGGCGGCGGTGATCCAGTGATTTAAGACTTGTTCAAAACCATTTTTTGGACAAAAAATTCTGCCCATTCTTCTTCTGAAAAGCTCGGTTGTTGAAATTGGTTCGGAGTGATTATTCCCTACGAAAAAGGTTTCGCCAAATGAGGAGTAGCGGTTTCTAAATTGAACATGAGGAAGACCTTCTCCCATGGTGCGAAGTTCGTGAAGAGTGGTGCTTGGGGATGGCTGAATGTCCTGGACGTGCAGTAAATAGCCGCCTTCGACTAAGGATAGCCTGATTTGTTCTGCGACGTTGTCGATGTTTGTGGTTGAATCTAGTGAGGATAATCCTGCGACAAGATTTACAGAATTTTCTCCTAAAACTTCAGCTAATCTTTGATAAGAACCTTGAATTATTCTGGAGTCAGGATGGAGTCTTTGATTTTTCGCTACCGATAGAGGGTTTATTTCGACTTCTCTCCAACTTTTTCTATCTACAGTTTTTGGCAAGAGCGCATTTGTCATGTATCCCAATGGGCCTGAGCCTATTTCAACGCCATTTGCGGTAGGGAGACCATATTCTTCAAAAGCAAATCCGGCGATAGCCCTAAGAGCGGGATGAGCCCTTCTGCGAATAGTAGAATGGCCTTCGGCAACAGTTGCACTTTCCACGTCCGAAAAAATCTCCTCTTCCAATTCAAAAGTGCGGTCTAGGGCAATTGCTGGTTCGACGGCTTCTTTGTAGCCGTCACGTGCGCGTAGGTCTGTCGCAAAAAGGTCCACATGAGGTTCGTCGCCGACCTTTATTCGAGCATCGCCGTAAGATTTATTGAAAGATTTAAGCATAAAATTTGTGACAAGGACGATTATTTTAGTATATTTTGGGGAAAAGTCAAGTTCGCGTTGACTTTGTGAGTAAAACGCCGTAGGATATCGCCTTGAAAAGTTAAATTTTAATCAAATTTATGTCATACAGTGAAGATTTTACAGAGCGTCGCGGGGTTGCGCAGGAGGATGTGCCTGAAGACGAGAGGGAGACTCCTGAACAGATAGCTGAGTCGTGGAGAGTCCGCGGATCGGAATTGTTATTTGATGCCGATCAAGCCTTGGAAGGGAATAATCCTTCGGGAACTTTGAGAAAGGGCGACGGAATTACGGATATGGGAGATGAAGTCCGAGATTTGAGAGAATTATTGACCAGAGCGCATCAAACTAGATTGGAAATGGAGGTGGCGAGGGCGGAAATAATCAAGAAAAATCCTGGACGCGTAAAAGTTCAGAGAGATATTGGAGCTGTGGTGGCCGAGCTTACGCAAAAACACGAGAAAAGAATGCGAAATATCAGGAAAATTTATGCCGTGATGCAACCAAATAAACCAGTTAACGAGCGTGGAACTCGTCTTAATAGACAAACTTTGGTTAGAGAGAGTCTTGATGGGCGCAGTGATCAAGAAAAGGCAATTTCATGGGAACACAGGGCTTATGAATTGTTTCTAGCTGCGGAGAGAGCTTTGCGTGGAAACGGTTCTGATGTTTCTTTGAGAATTGAGGACACTTTGGAGTCGACAAAAAGGCTTTTGGCTAGAGCGATTGATAATCATTACGATGTTGAAAAGCGAGAACAGCCAACATGGACTAAGACGGGAATGCTTGAAGAGGAAAGGCTTGAGGCACATAAAAAATTGGTGGAAAACGAAGAAAATCTTAAGAAAATTTATGCCGAAATGCATCCATGGGTGATTACAGCATGGACTAGAAAGGTTATTGCTGCGGCTTCTGGGTTGATGTCGAGGATTGTGTAAGGAATAGGCTGACCTGACTGGGTTTTGAGCGAGCGGATTGGTTTACAAAGACGCTTATTTGTGTTATGATAAGTTATAATAAATACATTAATCACTCTTTATATGGCAGGACAACCAACAAGCCCAGAAGGGGATGCTCCTGAAAATCCCGACAATGCTAGTCCCGTAGATGTTCCAAAAACTCCGGATGCCCCAAAGCTTCCAGATGTTTCTCCGGTAGCCCCAGAAGCTTCTCCAAGAACTTCTGAGTATACTCAGAGAAATCCTGAGCAAATGTATGGTCCGTTAACAAGAATTCAACAGAGCGCGTATAATTCTTCTCTGTACGGATTTAGAAATGGATCTTTGACGGATATTGATCCGAAAGCTAATCCAGACCAATTCTTACTTGATTCAGTTGTTGCAGATAAATTGGTGGATCATGCTACTTCTTCACGTTTGCCAGTCAGGCATTCTCAGGAAGTTGATGCTTGGAATGCGGTGATTAGTCGAAACGACGAGCATCTTGTTCAAATCGAGACTCAAGGGCGCGTTATAACTTCAATACTTGGCCAACAAGGAAAGATGAGCTCTTCAGATTTAAATCAGATTTTTAAAGGAGCAAGAACTTTTGAAGAACTTCAGACTGCACTCGTAATAAGATATGCCAAAGTGGCTGAGGACAGAAGACGTGAGGAAGAAAGAGACAAGAAGCCTAATGATCCAGAGGAAACTCAACCAGCAAGATCTTCTGAAATTCCCGATGGCCCAAGAAAGAAAAAATTAACTAGCGCGATGGAACATGGAACAAAGGGTTTTGAAAGGGCGCTTGCGGAAGCTCAAGAACAAATGACTGTCGAGAATTTAAATGCAACTCTTACTCCGGAAAACAGAAAATATTATGACAGTATGATTTACAATCTTCGTGATATTGCGGAGATGGGAAAGGGAACAGAATATCCATTTTATTATTTAGATGCGGCCAGCAGGATGTATGTGATGGTTAAAAAATTGGCCCAAAGTGGTTTTGATTTTACAAAGGGTTATAAAAAAGAGAGAGCCCTTGTTGAGTTTCCAACTTCAGTTCTCCATGGGCAAAAAATGAAGTTATTTCCAGTGGAAGTAGGCAGAACTTTCAACGATAGAGATATTGTGATGGACTATGAGGATAGACAAGTGTTGTTCGACAGAATGTTCAAAGGGATTCCTTTGGTTTTCGCAGCTGATAGACCTATTTATCAGTTAAAAAATCCAGAATTGAGAAGCTCCTACGAGGCAGATTGGGATAGAAGAGGTGGGACTTCGTGGAGTACAGATATTGCGTATGTTAGGAAAATGACAAAAGCAGAAAGAGAAGCCGCTCAAATTGCCGGAAATGTAGGGGAAAGACAATGGCCACATGAGGGATTTTTTAGATAATAAAAGAACTCAAAATGATTGAAGGTTTACTTGCTAGAAAACAAAAGGCTCCAGCGGCTCCGGAAGCAGTGAGGGAACTTGCACCGATAAAGGTTGATTTTCAAACAGGCGTTATTGACTGGGGTTCGGAATTGGAAATCTTGAAAAGAATGGAAGGTGTGGACACTGGAACGGCAAAAGTAAGAAGCAGAAGAGGTAGCGATAGTACGGTTGTTATTCGAACGGGCACAAATGGATTGCCTAGCGAAATTGAAATCACTTTGCCGAGAGGTGGTGGAGTGGTGACGGCGTCGGTGAACAATAATAGAATTGGAGGATGCTTCGCAACCTTCCCAAATAATCCGGACAGCAGTATCGAGCATGAGCCGAGCGATATGGCGATGGATGCTCTAAACACTTTTCAAAGTAACAACAAGGAAGCGGGAGCTCCAGCTCCTGAAAGAAAAGGGGCGAGGTCTTTTGTTTTGGGAAGGGGAATGTTGGACATGGAAGCAATTGATGAATTGATGGAACACACGAGAACAGAAACGATCGAATTATATGGGGAAGTGCATCGAGTCAGAAAGCATGCTGATGAAAGAGTAGAAACTCCTGATGCAAAATTTGCAACTTTTGAAACAGTTGTTTCTGGCTTTGAGAAGCCATGTAGAGTGAAACAAAGTCTTGATAATAGGTTTAGAGAGATAAATTGTGAAATCACTTTGCCTGATGATAATGGGGTTATAGAAGCTGAAGTGAAATTATCTCACGAAGGCTCTCCCGGTTCAGTTACTATTGTGGATATTTATAACGTGAAACTTTCCTCTTCAAAAGGGACTTGGGAAAAAATAAGAGGTCCAAAAATTTCAGCGAGAAAAATAGTTAGCGAAGTTGTTAGAAATAGATATTCTGGTAAGTATACAAAGTACGAAAGAGGTCCAAAAGCGCCAGAGCCAAAAGTGAAAGTTGTGGCCTCGGATATGATTATTGGGAATGCTTGCGTAAAAGAATATGGTACGGAAAGTTGTCTGGTAACGATTATGCCAAGTGAGCGAGAGGATGGCGGGCTTTTGGTGGTAATTGGTTTGCCGAGAGAATTGGGAATGATTACGGGAACAGTTGATAAGTCAGGACAAATAGTGAGCGTTTTTGCTTCAAATCATTTCGCTCAATTTGAGAATGCAGGGCCTTATTTGCGAACTATTCTTTTGGAAGCGATGAGAAATGTAGAAGTTGCTTCTCCGAAAATTAGGGAAGACGAGGTGCCTCATGGAGGACCGGATCTTAAACCAAAAGTTGCCGAACCTATAAAAGGTGCTCGGGAGAGGATAGCTCGAGTGGTTGGAATGTAAAAAAGGATTTTTTAATTAAGCGATCGCAAATGTCATGATGAATTTTGCGCCTTTAGAGCCGAGTTCGTTTTCGAGGCCACCGTTTGGTTCGAGCGTCATGGTTCCACCCATTTGAGCCATGCGTTCTATTCCATTGGCAAGGCCTAAGCCTGAGCCTTTCCCGTCGGTTACTTTCCAATCAAAAATACGCGGAGCGATGTTTGCATTTACTCCTGGGCCATCATCACTAACTTCGATTGTGGCTATTTTATCGGATTGGCGGCTGCCCACAATTTTCAATCTTAAGGCGTCTCCATGAACGGCGGCATTTTTGACCATATTTTCCAAAAGCGCTTGAAGGGTATAAGGATCGGCGGAAATCACTAGATCTTTAGGGACATCGATTTGAACAATGGATTCTTCGGTAACTATGAATTCTATGTTTAAGCTAGGAGTTATTTCTTCTATTAAATCGTGGAGGTTTACCGGTTTGCTTTCGAGTTTTTCTCCTTCTGCCCAAAATTTGGTTGCTGAGATGGTGGCTATTAGACTGCGGAGATATTTTTTGATTAGGTCTTTGGCTTCGATTCTTTCTGCTTCTTCCTGAGAGGTTAGTTTTGGAATGCGGAAAGTAATAAGGGTAAATAGTCCGAAATCACTATTGTGATCAAATAGAGCTTCAAAGGTAGGGCAGCTTTTGCGGGATGTTCTAACAAGGGTAATGGCTGCTCTTAAAAGTTCGTCAATTTCTTGCATGGCTTCGGTGGATAGAAATTTGTTTTGAAGTTCTTGCTCAATAGAGAACAAATTTCTCAATGCATATGTTAGAGAGGTCCAAATGTTTTTTGCAATATGCGGAGTTGAAGGGGCCGATTCTGAGGATTCGATTATTGGTGGTTCGACACCGTCATTTATAGAAAATTTACCAGCCAGCAATGCCGCGATGGCATCTTTTATCGAAGGTACCTCCGGAAAGGTTATTTCTGGTTGCCTTGTTTTCTCAGAAGGCAAAGCTGTTTGCCCTGCTGATTCCTCGGCTGGGGACTGTGGTGTTGCTGACGGTGCCCTCATTTGGTTATTTAAAAAATTAGAGTGCGAGATTTTGCCATGCAGAAGCCAGAAAGTCAAGGGTTAAAAAAATACTATTTATTTTTTTTGAGAACCGTCTAAAGTGGGTCTTGATAAATTTATGCCAGGGCCCGTTTGGGTACAGTCTAACAAAACAACCAAGCATGAAAGAAAAACATTCTATCAACACTTATCTCAGTACCGATGAGGTAAAAAGACTAAAGGAATTCATCAAGGGAAAAGAAACTCCGTTCGTTGTAGTTGATTTGAAAAGAGTGGCTAAAAATTATGAGACACTCAGCAAGAATTTGTCTTATGCCAAAATTTACTATGCGGTAAAGGCAAATCCACATGACGACATTATAAAGCTTTTGGAAACAAAAGGATCAAATTTTGATGTCGCTTCTATTTATGAAATTGATCAATGTTTGCGTTTGGGCATTAACCCAAAGAGATTGAGTTATGGAAACCCAATCAAAAAAGCAAAAGATATTGCCTATGCTTACAAAAAAGGAATTCGTTTGTATGCTACGGATTCATATGGCGATGTGGAAAAAATAGCCAAGAATGCTCCAGGTTCGAAAATTTTGTTCCGCTTACTGCTTGAAGGAGGAAATGCGGATTGGCCTTTGTCACGAAAGTTTGGAGCGCATCCAGACATGGTTTATCAGATGATTATGAAGGCAAGCAAATTGAATGTGATTCCTTACGGACTATCTTTCCATGTTGGTTCTCAACAACGTGACATTGGACAATGGGATAAGGCGGTTTCTCTTTGCAAATATTTATTTGATGCGCTGAAGCAGTACAAAATCAAATTGCAGGCGATCAATTTGGGAGGAGGTTTCCCAACTCCATATGTTCATCCTACTTATGCTTTGGATGTTTACACCAAGGAGGTTACAAAATTCTTACATGAGGATTTCGGTGATGATATGCCAGAGATTTTGATTGAACCAGGACGTTCGATGGTTGGTGATGCGGGAGTTTTGGTGAGTGAAATTGTGATGATTTCTCAAAAATCCAGATTGGATGAATACAAATGGTTGTATTTGGATATTGGAAAGTTTGGTGGAATGATTGAGACGATTGATGAATCTATCAAGTATCCAATTTTCTGGGAAAAAGCCAAATTAAGTGATCGAAATACTGACAAATATATTATTGCTGGGCCAACTTGCGACAGCATGGATATTTTGTACGAACGTTATCAGTACAAGTTTCCACACGGCATGAAGGAAGGCGATAAAGTCTACTTCTTGTCCGCTGGCGCTTATACACAATCGTATAGTTCAGTGTACTTTAATGGCTTCCCACCGCTGAAAGCGTATATATTGAATTAAAGAGAACTGGCTGGCGTTGATGAATTTATCTGACTCTGCCTTGAGCGTATTTTATACGGCGTAGTTCTTCTAAAGATTCTTCGAGTTTGGTGAGCTCTTGAAAATCCATGGCGACGATTTCGGCTAAAAGAGACTTTTTTATAGAGCGTAAGAATAATTCGAAGTCTCCGTTATTGAGAAGTTTAGGGTACATCGTCATTTCGTCAGCAATTCCCATGCGACTATTCATGAAGTGTTCGTCCACTACCGAGTGGAATCTTTTTCTGCAAGCTTTGACGTCACGCATTTCTTTTACAAGGTAGATTAGTCCGGAGAATTGTCTGTCGGTAAGTGTCCCAAAAAATCTGATTAATTCTGTTGAAGGTTGAAAATGGTTTTCTGGCACAGGCATTGTTTCAAACGAGATCATTGCGCGAATTTCGGCGATCAAAGTTGTCACAGCAGTTATTTCTTCTGGGTTGCCGTGGATTTCTTTTGGACGTCTTGGCCATGAGACTTCAGTTTTTCTGGTCATTTCGGTTTCAATTCTATTCAAAACATTTTCCACAATTAATCTATTTGGAACGACCGCTAAACAATCATATTGTGATCTCTCGAGATGAGTGCGGACAGTCCTAAGAAGAGTCAAACGTTGGGGCTGGGTCAAGTCTGTGAATACTTGGACAGCGTAAGAAAGAGCCTCTTCTTGAGAGGGTGCGTCTGCTAAATTTGCCATGATTCTTTGGGCGGCGAGCAGAGTGTCGCCAGTGTTATTTCCTAGCTCGGAAATATGGTCAGCTATGTGTCTTTGATTAATTTCGTCCAAAATCGTACGGTTAAGGAGGGCGATTGTAACACCAAGAGTCTGTTGACGCAAGGGGCTCTTTGTGTAAGAATGATTGCCATTTTAAATTTTCAAAAAATGCCACCAGAAACATCTGAAAAATTTACAATCACTCCGGATGAATATGCCGCTACTTATACTGATGGAGCAGAGAGATTGGCTGTGCATAGAGAGGCTTACGAGAGTTTAATTCATCGGGGAATATCTCCATTTGAGCGTAGCTGTGAGCGTGGACATGATCCTAGGAGAGGAAATAGTGTGTTTGAAAAGTCTCCTCAATTTGGTCGAAACTGGTTGGATCATAAGTATCCTTTTGTGGCCAAGGGCTTGGCGGAGATGTATGGCTATGGTTTTTTCCCTGGCAAGGATGGCTATGGATATAATCCCGAGCAAAATCATTTGGATGTTGACGCGCTTGCGCCTTTCGATACCAGCAATAGACATTTTGATATAGCTACGATTATTGCGACTGTGTCGTATTTTGCTGGACAGTCGGCACACAGGGGGAAGGTTATTAAAACCAGTGAGCCTGCCGGTGTAGATACTTTGATTGAGACTGGAGTAACGGATAAAGATTTTAAAAAAGTATTAACTGCTTTGTTCAGGGAATTGCTGGAATTGAAATGGATTCAAGAAACCGGATCTCAAATGGGTAACAATTTGTTGCATATTAGATTTAAAGCATGTGTTTCTAGGTTGGTGTTTTTGATTAGCGAAATGATTGGAAGAAAAAGCGAGACGGGATTGCCAATTCCGAAACATATTCAAACAGCTTTGGCCATGCTGGAAAATCAAAACGGTTGTAGCAGGCAGGAGCTTTTGAAGGCTCATCAAATTTTGAGTGATTTTATGTTGATGTTTTTTCGGTTTCGCGGTGAGCCTTTGAATGGAAGCAAGTATATGGCCTTTATGCCTGCGGTAAAAGAAACTTCTGTTGGTGAGGTTCAGCAGGATTTATTTTTGAGAATTGCGGAGCAGGCTGGTTTTGCAGATAAGGATTTTGGAATTGAATTGAAGCAAGGTATTCCAAAAGAACCGGTTAGGTATAACAATAGAGTTACGGTTCAAAGATCTTTTGCTGAAGAATTGCATGAAAGGGCGAATGAAAGGATCTTGAAAGTGGTAAGAAAAAGCAGAGAGAAAAGAAGGCATTAATTAATGGAGGTGGCTTAACTTTTTTTGGGAAGACAGCCAAGAAATTCGGAGGCTGTTTCTCGGACATATCCGACTATTAAAAGTGTCGGCAAAGGTTTGCCTTCAATGGTTTCTCGGATAATCATGTCGTCCAAAATTTTCCGTACTCCATATGCCCTCAAAAGTTCTTCAGCATTAAATAGGTCTGAATATCCGTGATAATATCGGGCGACAATGGCTTGGAGGGCCTTGGTTAAATCTTCGATGGAAAGCGTGGCGCTTTTATCTATGCAGTCCGCAATTTCTCCAAGCATTCTGGCAATGAGGTGATCCGGGCTTCCTTCAATCATTTCTTTCAAGGAGCGTTCTTTGGGAATCGTTTCGTCTCTATGAGCGTTACGTCCGAGCGCTTGATCAACGGCATTTCTACCTGCATCATCTCGAATAAACTGGATTAAATGGGCCATCGGGTTTAAGTGTGGACGAACTTTTTGAACGATAGTTCTGTAAATAATTCGACGGATCATTTCGGTTGCTTGCTGTCTGGTGAGTAAGTCAGTTTTGCATTTTTCTGTGACGCGTGCTCTTGTTTTTTCAAACATTCGACGATGATTAGTGGAGGGTATTTTTACCTTTAAATTGAAAAAAGGCAAGAAGACTAATCGGAAAAACAAAGAGGTTTGTACAGCCGGTGGCTTATAAAAATTTCTTTAACTTTTCAAGAAGGTCTGGAAATTTTGCGTAGCCAGCGTTGGCGTTGAAATGGCCGGCGTTTTTTTCGGCGATTAGAGTTGTGCCTAATTCGTCTGCGATTTTCTGGCCATTGGCTAGACAGATGTAGGGGTCGTCTTCGGAATGGAAAACGAGAAAGTGACTAGCCGAACTGCGGATTTTATTCCAATCAAAAGGATCTTTTGTGAAAGGAACGTCGAGGTCGAAATAGGTGATTGGTTTGATGCCAAAGGATGGAGCGACAAGGACTGCGGCTTTTACTTTTGTCTCGAGTTTTTCGAGAACGCGGAGCAAGAAAGTGGCGCCGATGCTGTGGCCGATCAGAATGCTTTCTTCGTTAAAATTATTCATTAGTGGTGCGAGGACTTTTAGCCATTCTTCAGGATTCTGACCCTGAGGAGTAGGGAATTGAGGAATGATTGTTTGATAACCAAAAATAGCTAATTCGTTTTTCAACCAAGGAAACCAATTCTCTTCTGGATAACCTTCTGTCCCGTGGATGATGAGGGCTATTTTCATGGTGAAGATTTAACAATTAGTTTATGCCTTCAGGATAGACTATCGTTTGATTTACTTCTAGTCTCAAGGTTTTTAAACTGGGGAGAGTTGTAAAGACGGCGGCGACATCTTCGTCAGAAATAAGAGGAATTCCGTTTCCGTCGGTGGCGTCAACAAAACTTAACTCTCGAAGTCTTGGCAGGCCTCTTAAGGCTAAAGGGTTTGAGATGACCATTCTTGAAAGATCTAACGTTACAACTTGGCCACCTTCTATTACGGCCCTTTTTGCCAAAAAATCGCTTATTGAAAATTTTTGATCAGCTCCTGGAAAAGATAATCCAAGATCTCGAAATACTTCATATTCTGGCCTTAGGGCGGTTACTTGGTCTCTTACAAAATCACTGATTTCCACGTCGGGAGTATCGGTACTTCCAAGAGCGGCTGTGTCAGTCGATCGATCTGCGTCGTTAGCTGGTATAAAGAGAGGACCAGATTGATCATCTCTATCGTCTCTAGGCTTACCAATTGCCATATAGCATAAACTTATATTACGTCAATTCTGCTCTATTGAGGCGGGAATGTCAAATTAAGAGGTGGGGAATTGTGCTGTGGATTGGCGTTTTTGCTCGATTATTACTCAGTTGTTACTCCATCAAATTCTGCCTCTTGTGATTCGGCGTCGGCTTTTGTAGCGCGGACGATGCCGTCTTTGTGGTGGGCAGGGGAATAGATGGTGTAGAGTTTTAGGTCGTCGGTTTCTGAAGTATTGATGATGTTGTGTTGAGCGCCTGATGGAACGACGATTGCGGAGCCGTCGGACAATTCGTATTCATTTCCATCAATGATGCATTTGCCTTGGCCTTTTTCGAAACGGAAAAACTGGTCGTTGTCAGAGTGAACTTCCATACCGATTTCTTCATTTGGTTTTAGGCACATCAGGACGAGTTGGCTGTGATGGCCGGTGTAGAGAACTTTGCGGAAGTTAGTGTTTTCTAAAGTGGCTTTTTCGATGTTGGCGTTGAATCCTTTCATGGGTGTTTTTGATTAGGGAATTAAATTGATTGAGCTTTGAATTGATTTTAGTTCGTCCATTGTTGCTTTGTCGCCTGTTGGATAAAATAAAGCGCTAGCGATTTCTCCAACTCTGCCGTGATAAATTGTGTCTTTTGGAAATTCGTCGATTTGGGTTTGAGTCATGCCTGGTTGTGGGCCAGGAGAAGCGTTTGGTTCGAAATTGCCGATCATGATTTTTCCTTTATCGCTAGAAATTGTTAAGATTTCTTGGGTGTCTTCTTTTGCCTCAAAGGTGCTTGGGTATTTTACTGTGAATAATTTGGCAGTGTAGGTTTTTAGATCGCTGGTGGTTGTGTTTGTGGGAGGCGTGTTTGTCGGGGCCTGTCCGCAACCGGTGAAAGCGAGAGCGCTGATGATTAACAGAGAGATTGCAATTTTTTTCATAATCTTTTGGTTAAGAAGGGAAATATTTTTCTCCTGCTATTGTACCACGGATTTTATTGCGAAAAGAAATATTTACATTTGGCTTGTGCGCTTGATATACTCGCAAGAGTAATAAAAAATCTTCATCCTCAAATCCTAAATAAATAAATATGAAAAAATCTCTTTCCTGTTTCAAAAAACTCGTTGCGAGTTTTGTTGTTATTGCATTAATGGCTACCAATTTGGGTGGCTTGAAAATGGAAACGGCAAACGCTGATGCCACCGGTCTAACTTTCGGGCCTTCCGGTAGTACTGTCGGATCTTGGTTGCAACCTGGAGATGTCATTACAACTTTTCAATCCACGGGAACGTACCAGCCGTCTTTCAGTCTATATTTGACTTTCCCTGATGGGTCGACTCTAAATTCTGAGAATATTACTGGGTCGGATTTCGTTATTGAGCAAGATGGGCCGGTGGATAATCCGCCTGGCATCGCTGAGATTTCTGGAGATCCCACTATTAGGTTGGGGGTCGAAACGACTATTAATGCTGGTGCGGTTACGGTGAAATTGTCAGATACAGCTAGTGGTAATGAAATTCAACTTCCAACGACAGCTACTACCGGAGGTTCTTTTGGAATTTTTTCCATGGGAATGAATATGGTTGCTCCTCTAACTATTTCCGATGTTACGTTGGTTGCTGGAGCTCCTACTCAGGTTCTAGTAGAAACGGCTGCGGATGGAAGTGGGACCGTGGTTCCAGAGCAAACAATTACTATTGGTGAGGAGTTGCATGCATATGCTATTACTCGTGATCAGTATGATAATTTTATTGGGAATGTCAGTATTTCAGGTGCTACTTCGTGGACACTTGAAAACGAAACCGGAGGAGTTGCAGATGGTGAGAGTGGTGATATTGGCATTAATCCAGAAGGTGAATATTTAGTGTTTAGCGCCGATGATACTGGTAGCGCGAATATAAGAGCTGCTCAGGAAGGACTTACATCGGTTGATTCCGGAACGATCACAGTTGAGGGCCCTGTTTTCTCTAATTCCGGGGAAGAAGGAGCTGGTACTTCGGAAAATCCTTATCAAATAGAAAGTTGTCAGCAGTTGCAAAATATGAATACGGATTTGGATGCGTATTATGTTTTGATTGATGATATTGATTGTGCGGAATCGGGAAATTGGAATGAGTCAGCTTTAGTGACGGGAATATCGCTCACATTGCTTGAAGGAACTACTTATTCAACAGGTTATATTGAGTTAACGGGGGGAGAGGTTTATGTTGGAGGGGAAGTCGCTGCGGAAGATTCGTATACAGTCGATGCTAAGAATGGGACGATTACTTTTGATGTAGCACCAGGGGGAGCCGTTACGGCTGATGTAACTTATTTAATGGGATTTGAGCCGATTACTCCTTTTGCTGGTTCATTTGATGGTCAAAGTTACACCATCGATGGTTTGTTTATTAATCGACCGTTAACAGAGAGTATTGGTTTGTTTGGATATACATCAGGTGCGTCAATGATCACGAACGTTGGTTTAACCAATGTAAATATAACTGGGGATTTTCATGTCGGAGCTCTTGTTGGTTACAATGACGGTGATGTTTCAAAATCATTTTCGACTGGTGAAGTGTATGGAAGTGAACTGAGTGGAGATGGTCATAATATTGGCGGTTTGGTTGGTCGAAATGAAAACGTGATAAATGATTCATATTCCAATGCTGAAGTTTCTGGGCCTAGCACAATTGGTGGATTAGTTGGGTACCTTGGTGACAATGGTGTGATTGCAAATTCTTATGCTACCGGGACAGCGACTGGTAGTAATGTTGGTGGTCTCATTGGCTTTGTGTCATATTCTTCTCCGCTACCAGTTGTAACTAATTCTTACGCAACGGGTGTTGTTAGTGGTAGTAATCCAGTCGGTGGTTTTATTGGGGCAGGTTTGCCGAATAGTTTGGAAACTGATGGTTGGGTTGCTCGTGAGGGTGTTGATGCGGTTGGCAATGAGGTAGGTGCGGTCATGGGGTATTCGAGGGCAATGGATTCAGATTTTTATGATCAAGTCTTGGGGATATATAGTGCTTGGGATTTTCAAAATGATTGGGTTCTTTTTGGGCCCAATTTTCCACAATTACGCAAAACGCATAACATCTCTACTTGTCAGGAATTGCAGGATATAGTTTCTACTTATGAAGTCGATGTCGATTCGTTGGCACGTTTCGATACTTATAAGCTGACTGATGATCTTGATTGCTCTACTGTAAATGGCGATGGAGAGTTTGACCCAATTGTATTTAATAATGATGATTTTGAGGGAATTTTGGATGGGAATAACAAGACTATAAGTGGTCTAAATATTGAATCTAATATGGAGTATGTTGGGCTTTTTTCTGAAGCTGAAAATTTTACGATTAAGGATTTGGATTTAACATCCGGATCTGTTGTCGGAACAAATTCTGGTGCGACGGTTGGTGGTTTGGTGGGATTTGCTACTGGTCCAAATTTCGAAAACGTTACGAGTGCTTTAAGTGTTAGGTCTTGGAGATATGCTGGCGGGTTGGTGGGTATTATTGATAAAACTTCGGAAGATTTGAGCATTAGTGATGTTGCGGTTTCAGGCGATGTTTTGGGACTAGGATTTGATTTTGGGGGTGTCGGCGGATTGATTGGAGAGGCGTATTTGGATAATAAATTAATCATTAGCGGAACTAGTTTTACAGGTACAGTAAATAGTTCTAAGGATAACGTTGGTGGGTTCATGGGTTATACAGAGATGGGAACTTGTGATGCTGATAATAGGGATATCAATGTGACAGAAAGTTATGTTTCTGGAGATGTATCATCCGACAGTAATGATGTCGGTGGCATGTTTGGGTATATGCTGTTTGCCGATGATGACTGCGATGTGAATATCTCTAAAAGTTTTACCTCGGGCGCAATTTCGACTGACAATGTCTCTGCGGGAGGATTTGCTGGCAAAATTGAAAACGATAATGGCTATATCGATTTAGGATTTTATCTTACAAATGGATATTCGGTGAGTGACGTGAGTGGCGATGAGAACGTAGGTGGTTTTGTGGGTTATAATTATGGTATTAATTCCAGTTTTGAAAATAGTTATTTTGGCGGGATAGTTACTGGGTCGAATGCTAATTTCTCTAATGCGCTTGGTGGTTTTGGTGGTTACACAGAGGATGGAACTGATTATGTGTTTAATAGTTTTATGGCGGGGACGATTGCTGGCGATGGTAGCTCTAATACTGGTTTTTTTGTAGGTGATAGCAATGCAAATATGGGGGCTGGAATTGTCGATGGATTTTATTACTATAACGGTGGCGGCGCTAATTGGTGGTGTGCCGGCAATATTGATCCCTCTGACCCCTTGTCGCCAACTTGTAATTTTGAGGGGGATTTAAGTTATTTCAAAGCGGCAAGTTACTCTGAGCCTACTCCGCCAATTAGTGCGTGGGATTTTGAAGGGATTTGGGTTGCGACGGCAGGATTTTTCCCAACTCTTTATGCGATTTCGGCCGATGATCCTTTCATAGTTTCTTTTGAGGATCCAACTCCGGTAGATTTATCAACCATTGAAGGGACATCTACGGACATAAAAATTTCCACAAGCAGTTCTGCTCAGCATTATGTGATAAATGATTTCGATAATTCTTTGGTCGGGTGGTGGAGAGGTGAGGATAATACTGACGAGTCTGGTAACGGGAATGATATTGTTGAATTTTTTGGTACATACGATGGTCCAGATTCAGCATATACGGACGGAAAGTTTGGGCAAGCATTTAGTTTGAATGGTGATGATAATTATATTGACATGGGAAGCTCAGAAAGCTTGAATTTGCAAAATAATTTTTCAATGTCTGCTTGGATCAATGCGAATACTGTTAATCCCGGCACCAAAAGAATTCTTGGAAGAGCTGAGGTAGATGGCGAAGGATATGGCTGGGGAATATTTGAAAATCAAATTGTATTTACAACATTTAACAGACAGGATTACCCAACTTCTACAGCAGATCTTGCTCCTGATACGTGGTATCATTTGGCGATTGTTTTTGATTCAAGTAACGATGTTAGTTTTTATGTGGATGGTGAATATCTTGAGACTGTTGAGGCCGACCCAGAGTATGGGCCTAGTGCTGATGTTCCGGTGGCAAATTTTACAATTGGCAATACTGCATATACTTCAGAGCCGTGGGATGGTGCTATTGACGATGTTGCTGTTTTCAACAGGGCTTTGTCGTCGGGTGAGATTATGTCTTTGTATGATGCTAGGAGCCCATATGATGTTACTTTTGCCGACTTATCGGCTGGTGATCATACCACTACCGCTTATGCTGTAGATTTGGATGGGAATAAAATTTCAACCGAGGAAAGAACATTTAGCGTGGTGGGGGGAGATCTCTTTGCTGACGGTTCAGGAACTGAATTAGATCCTTATCAAATTGAAACTTGTGAGCAATTACAGGCTATTGGTGGATATGGAGGGAGATTTCTTGCTGATCATTTTATTTTGATTGCTGACATTGATTGTTCAGCAACGGAGGAGTGGAATCCGTTTGAATATGAGGGTTTTTGTGTTGGGGACAATGTTATCGATAATCAGGAGGATTGTGAGGCTGCGATGCGGGAATGGTATTGGGAGGTGCCTTCTGGCAAGGGATTTGATCCGATAGGTTGCAATACTACCAGCCATTTATGTGGAGATAGAGACCATTACCCAAACATAGAAGATAATTTCTTTACTGGAACTTTGGATGGAGACAACGGAGAGGGTGGTAATTATGAAATTCAAAATTTAACTATCGAACGTAACGAGGATTTTCTCGGTCTTTTTGGGATGATAGGAGATGGAGCTGAGATATCCAATGTTGATATAACCGGTGCTTACATTCAGGCTTTTAGAGAAGTTGATTATGTAGGAATTTTGGGCGGATATATAAGTACCAGCAGTACTATTGATAATGTTAACGTGAGTGGAGAAGTAGACGCGGATGAGGCAGGCAATGTCGGAGGACTTGGAGGTTATCACGATGTTCCGGATGTTTGTTTCTTGGGAGGTACGCAAATTTTGCTTGAAGATGGATCTTATAAAAATATTGAAGATGTGAAGGCAGGAGACAAGGTTCAATCATTTAATGAGGCTTCCAAAGAGAAAGTTTTTGGAGAAGTTGCTCAAACATTTATTCATAAAGCTAGTTATTATTTAATTATAAATGATGATTTGAAACTTACTCCAAATCATCCACTTTATGTGAATGGTGAATGGAAGGAGGCGGGTAAGATGGTTGTTGGGGATATTTTGATGGATGAAAACGGACAGGACGTCGAAGTTCGTTCTATCAATGGAGTGTATGACACTGTGCCTGTTTATAATTTAGAAGTTAAACCCGCGAATGAATCTGAGCTGACTTGCGGACCTGGACATAGTTATTATGCCGATGGAATTTTGGCACACAATAAATGTCCGATAATTGAAACTGATAATGGCGAAGGATATGAATTCAACTCGAAACTAAATGTCTATAATACCGGTAAAGAAAAGGAAGGAGCATTCAATTATAAGTTGGATCCGTTCACAAATAGGATTGTGAAGATGGCGTATGATCCTACTGAGAAAAACATTGATTATGTCGATTATATTTCAATAAAAATTACAGATACAAAGGGGGCGAGCGTGGTGACCCATGCCTTGGAACCGATTGCCTGTACTGGGCTTAATGGTTGCGACATATCTTTATTAAAAGAAGTCGATGAAAAATATATTGTATTAAGTGAAGACAATACGGAAGTTGATTTGGATTTTGGAGAATTGCCTACTTTGCCGAGCGGTTACGAGAGATCTTTTGAAGTTATTTCAAATGGATATCATGAACCATTGGAACATGTAGGGATGTATAAATATCCTAGTTATATTCAAGATTGGTTCCGTGAGTATTATTACTATACGCATCCTGGAACCCATCATACGATTACAGATTCTAGTGCCGTCAATATTACTGTCTCAGGTTATGATAATGTTGGTGGATTGATTGGTTTTAACGTAGGAACTATTACAGGTTCTTTTGCTACAGGTAATGTCTATGGTCGTGATGAAATAGGAGGTTTTGTCGGATACAATTATGGAGGGGAGATTAGTGATTCGTATTCTGATGTTGCAGTTGAGGCTGAGGGTGAAGACGTCGGTGGATTTGTTGGGTATTTTACAGGAGATGTGCTTATCAGTAATAACTACTCTCTCGGGGCGGTTTCCGGACTGCAATCGGTGGGAGGTTTTGTCGGGTATAATGATAATGGAGCTATATCAACTTCGTATTCTTCGGGGACAGTGACTGGTGATGATTATAATGTTGGAGGTTTTGTTGGTGTCAACTATGGGAACATAGAAAATACATATTCTACCGGGGATGTCGTGAATGAAAATTCGGAAGCGGCACATGTCGGTGGATTTGTCGGATATAATGATGGAGACGTATACACTTCTTATTCAAGTGGTGATTTGACGGTTACGGACACGACGGAAAGTGTCGGTGGATTTGTTGGGCGCAATGGAGGTGATTCTGTGTACGGAAGTTTTTCTACTGGTACTATAACTGGCGGAAGTTTTGAAGAAGGAGTAAACACCGTTGGACTTTTTGCGGGATTAAATTTTCCTGATTATGGTTACGGTATTTATAAGTCTGGTGTTTATGTTTCGGCGGAGGAACCGTTGGTTGGTATAAATAATAATAATGAGGGGAATGACGATTCTGATAATTTTTATTTAGCAGAGGGAGTTTCTTATTTTTACGATGCTGAAAACGAATTCTATTTGGAGGCACAAGGTGAAGGATATAACTGGGATTTTGAAAATACCTGGTATGCTCATGCGGATAATTTTCCAACATTAGAGGAGTCAGGATCATGGCATACTTTCTATGGTTCAGCCAATGAAGATCGTGGGTACAGTATAGTGAGAGATGATGATGGCAATATTTATGTTGTGGGTAGGAGTAAGGATACGTGGGATGGGCCAAATAGTGAATCACCACTTAACTCGCACTCTAATTCTGGTGCTAATGCTGATATTTTTGTTATGAAGCTTGATTCAAATGGAAATTATTTGTGGCATACGTTCTATGGTACTTCGCAAGGAGCTGATTATGCATTATCGGCAGCAATTGATTCTAACAACGATTTGTATATCTCTGGGTTTAGTTATGGTAGCTGGAATGGCCCAGGAGAGGGAGACCAGCCTATACATGGATTTTCTGGAGAGGAGTCAAATGCTTTGGTGTTAAAACTTAATAGCGATGGTGCATATCAATGGCATACTTTTTACGGCTCTTATGATTATCCAGACGAAGCCCAAGGAATTGCTGTAAGTGAAGGGAACGTTTATGTTGCTATAAAGAGTTATGATACTTGGCAAGGAGACGATGAAGCTGCGCCTTTGCATGCATATAGTGGTGGCGATGATACTGGTTTGCAAACTGACATAGCGGTTTTGAAATTGGGAACGGATGGCTCTTATGATTGGCACACTTTCTATGGTTCGCAGACATTTATTGATGAAGATAATCCAGGTGAAGAGCCTACCTCTATTACAGTTGATTTTGCTGGAAATGTGTATGTGAGTGGATTCTGTACTAGTACGTGGTACGGGGACGATAACAGAGATCCGCAACATGACTTCACCGGTGGAGACAACGACGCTTTTGTTCTAAAATTGGACGGAAGTGGAGCATATGCTTGGCACACTATTTATGGTTCCTCAGGTTCAGATTGGGCAAATGATATTGATGTGAGTAATGGTAATTATATTTCCGTGACAGGTTTTAGCGGGGAGACATGGGATGGTCCAGCAGATCAATCGCCACTTCATGCACACTCCGGCGATAATAACGACATCATGGTTTTGACTCTTGATAACGAAGGAGGATATGCGTGGCATACATTCTATGGTTCCGATTCTGAAGATTATGGTTTAAGTCTCACCCATGATGATTCTGATAACATGTATGTTGTCGGTAGAAGTTTAGCGAGCTGGCAAGGAGATGATGACACCTCACCAGTCCGTGACTATACAGGGAATGCAGATATAATGCTTCTCAAGCTCAATAGTGATGGTTCTTATAATACACACACTTTCTTTGGCTCAGGAATGGAAGATAGTGGCTTAGGTATAGTAACCGATGGTACTTATGTTTATGCGGTTGGATATAGCAAAGGAACATGGAGAGGGGAAAATGACCGTTTTCCAATTAACGCTTATTCCGGCGACAAGGATATAGTTGTGTTAAAAACGGTCTTGAACGCGGCACCGTCTACATTTGCCGGCGGAAACGGCCAAGAATCACCATATCAAATTGAAACCTGTGCACAGCTTGAAGCCATTGGTACTCAAGATGGCGAAGGTGGATATTTATATCTCGACAAAAATTTTATTCTAAACAATGATATAGATTGTTCTCAATTTGGTAATTTTATTCCGATTGATCCGCCACCAGAACCATTTACTGGTTCTTTTAATGGTGATGGACACGTGATTAGTCGTTTGAGTATATCTATAGATGATTTGAATTATGTCGGTTTATTTAGGCATCTTGGAGAGGGTGGCGCAATAACTGATGTTGGTTTGGAAAATTTAGTGATTGGCTCGTATTCAGGAGATGCTGGTCGTACTGTTGGAGGGTTGGTCGGATATAACGAAGGTTCGATTCAAAGATCATTTGTTTCTGGTCAAATTAGCGCTAATCAGACTGTTGGGTGTCTTGTTGGTAATAATGCTGGAACTGGAGAAATTATAGATTCTTATGCTAATTGTTTAATTGGTGCTTATGATTATATGGGCGGACTTGCTGGATATAATAGTGGTAGTATTAGCAATTCATATTCAGTTGGGAAAGTGCGTAGTTATCTGAGAAATAATTATGATGGAGGAGGAGGTGGTGGAGGATACTTTGGTGGTGAAGGTGGTTTCGGTGATGCTAGACCTGCGGGTGGTGGAAGTGGATATTATGATCCTCTTGTTGTTACTACAAACGGGTATCTTGAGACTGGAAATAATGGCGTCGGGTCGACAAGCGCTTTGCCGCCAACGACAGATGATGAAAATTATTCTACTGGAATTGGGACAGGAGGCACTTCGATAAAACAAAGCGGTAATGGAAGAGTTGTGGTTACATATGGAGATACAACCCAAGTATTTGACTATGATGACTGGAATGAACAAGCATTTGTAGTTCCAGAAGGCGTTACAAGTTTGAATGTTAAATTATGGGGAGCTGGTGGAGGTGGAGGTAACTATTCTCTTACAAATCAAGGAGGTTCCGGTGGTTACGCTAGCGGGACTCTTACCGTCACCCCAGGTCAAGAATTACTTATTATTGTTGGTGGAGGTGGTGGTAGAGGACTTCTTGGATTGGTTGGTGGAGCAGGTGGTTTTGGAGGTGGAGGGTATGGCACATATGACGATGCTTCCGGAGGAGGAGGTGGTGGATTGTCAGGTATTTTTGACGGAGCTTTTGTGCAAGAAAATTCAATAATTATTGCCGGAGGTGGAGGAGGAGGAACGGGATATTTTGGTCCTGGAGGAGCTGGTGGTGGAGAAGAGGGGAATGATGGTGCTGATGGTATGGATTATCGTGGCGGATGTGGAGGAACTCAAAGTGCCGGTGGTGCTTGTCAAATAAATGGTGATGATGGCGCTACTTTGCAGGGAGGAAATGGTGACTCATCTGGTGCAAGAGAGGATGTGATAACTTATGGAGGATTGGTTGGAGCTATGGGTGAAGGTGGGCCAGTAGAAAATTCTTACTGGGATATTGATACTACGGGTATTGATAACGAAGAAGGTGATGCTGGTTTGGATAAGACGACTTCCGAAATGCAAACTCAAGGGACTTTCAATGGTTGGGATTTCAATGATGTTTGGTATATAGCGGCCAATGCATATCCAATATTCCAGTGGCAACGTGGACCTGACACTGACGGTGATGGTGAGCATGATTCAAGTGACCCACTATGGTATACCGAAGGAGAAGTAACCTCAGACGGTCTTTCTGGAGATTTGAATGTCACAGTCGGAGGAGAAGGAACTGATGGAATTTTTTCTGAGGCAGAAGAAGTTATTTTCTATGAAGGGGAAGATGAAATAGCTGACTTTACATTTGATTTCGGCGCAGACGTTTTTGATTTAAGTAATGTTGTGATAAAGAAAGGGCCGAATTCAGTTTTGATAAATCTTGATGGTCAATTGCAAGAAGGGCAAAAGAAAACCATGTACATAGATGATAATAACTTCGCGTCTTTGTGCGTGAAAAATGCTGAGATTACCGAATTGTCCGAAATAAGCGCAAGCTGTGACGGAGCAAGTGAATATGACTTTACTGAATGTCTCGGAGGAGCATATACGGACGAGGGAACTGGAATAGTGTGTACGGATCTTGGTAGTAAAATTAAAGTTGAAAACTTGGATTATTCTGGAATTTTGGGTATTCCTGCTGAGGATAATGGTGGAGGCGGAGGAAGCAGCGTTCTAAAGAAAGTAGTGAAGGCGGAAGAGGTGCTTCCTGCTGGAAAAAGGCATCAATTCGTAGACATGATTAATCATTGGGCTGATTTGTACGTCGAGAGTTTGTATCAGAAGGGAATTGTGAAAGGTTATGACGAAACACACTTCCAACCAAACAAACCAATCACTAGAGCTGAGTTTACAAAGATTGTGGTGATGAAATTTGGATTACCTCTTTCGGAAAAACCGGTCACAAATTTTACCGATGTGATTGATGCAAAAGATTGGTTCGCACCATATATTGAGGCGGCGGTTAAGGCTGGAATAGTAACCGGATATGGCGATGGCACATTTAAACCAGCCGCACCAATTACTCGTGCTGAGGCTGTGAAAATCCTTGTCCTTGCGAAAGAAAAAGGAGACCTCTCTGCTTACGAAAATACATTCCCAGATGTTTTGTTGACTGACTGGTTTGCGAAGTTTGTTGGGTACGCAGTCAAGAATAGCATTGTGAGCGGATATAGAGACAAGACATTCAAACCAAGAAACAACATCACTAGAGCTGAGGCTGCAAAGATTGTGGATTTGATTGTTAAATAGGTGGTGAGTGGTTAAAAATTCTAAACAAAAAGAGCCTTCTGAAAAATGGAGGCTCTTTTATTTATTGGAGTGAAAATTACTGGGGCATTCAAACACGGGATTTATTTACAAAGAAATATTTACATTTGGCTTGTGCTCTTGATATACTCGCAAGAGTAATAAAAAAATCTTCAACCTCAAATCCTAATTAAATAAATATGAAAAAATCTCTCTCCTGTTTCAAAAAACTCGTTGCGAGTTTTGTGATGTTTACGTTAATGGCTACTAATTTGGGTGGTCTAAAAATTGGCGTTGCAAACGCAAACGCGGCCGATCTTACCTTTGGCCCTTCTGGGGAGACCGTAGGATCATGGCTGCAACCAAATGATGTCATTGGGACTTTCAATGTTTCGGAAAATTATACAACCCCTTTAACCGTGACGATGTTTTTTCCTGCAGGAACAGTTATTGATCCAGGCATTACAGCTTCAGACTTGATCATTTCTCAAATGCCGACAGTGGAAAGAGAAGATTCTCCGAATAGTATACAGATTACGGGGACTAGTATAATTATGGATAGTTTTTATACCCTTTACAGTGGTGGTACGATCAGTGTTAAGTTATCTGGCACGGCGAGTGGTGACGAAATTCGTTTGTCTACAACGACTACTACGGAGGGAACTTTTAGTGTTTCGTTTGCAGATGTGTCTCTAAGTATCTCTACAGTAACTTTGGTTCCGGATGTGGCGACACAGGTTCGCGTAGAAGACGGGACTGAAATAGATGTTTGGGAGCAGACGATTTATATTGGAGATACATTGACCGCTTATGCAATTACGCGTGATCAGTATGGAAATTTTATTGAGAATGTTGCGGCAACTGCATGGTCACTTGAAGGTGAAACAGGTGGGGTGGTTGATGGTGATCTTTCGCCAGCACTAGATATGAAGAGTGCCATTTTTACCGGTGGCGCGACTGGAACTGCCACTATTCATGCGACATTGGAGGGGTTAACCCCTGGTGATTCTGGAACAATTACGGTTGAGGACTTTGTTCCGCCACCAGATGACTGTCCACCAGACTGTGGCGGCGATCCGACAACTTATACTTTGACTTATACAGCTGGAGAAGGTGGTTATATAGATGGCGTTTCTCCACAAATCGTTTACGAATTAGGGAGTGGGGCGACAGTTACCGCTGTTCCTAACGCGGGTTATCATTTTATTTCTTGGAGTGACGATGAGCTTTTACCTGCAGAGAGAACTGATGCCGACATTATCAATGATATAACGGTTACTGCTAATTTTGCTGTGGATACTCTTTTTGCTAGCGGTAGCGGAACGTCGGAGGATCCATATCGAATTGAAACTTGTGCTCAATTGCAAAATATGAGGACGGATTTGGATGCAGACTATGTTTTGACTTCCGACATAGATTGTGCGGAATCAGAAGATTGGAATGAGTCAGCTTTAGTGACGGGAATATCGCTTACACTTGTAAGTGGCACTACTTATTCAACTGGCTATACGAATTTAACGGGAGGGGAAATTTATGTTGGAGGGGAGGTTGCTATAGAAGATTCGTATACGGTTGATCCTGCGAATGGAACTATTACTTTTGACGTAGAGCCTGCGGGGGCAGTTACGGCTGATTTAACGTATTTGATGGGTTTCAATCCGATTGGAAATCCTAATGATACGCCAGCTACATATTTTAGTGGAACATTTGATGGGTATGGATATGTCATTTCTAATCTTTATATTAATCAACCTGTGTCGACTCCAGTTACTGGTGGGGGCGGAACTGGTTTTTTTGGAGAAACGGATGGGGCAACTATTCAAAATGTTGGCTTGGAAGATGTTTATATCATTGGTGTTGATTGGGCAGTAGGAGCGTTGATTGGATATAGTCATGGTGATACTTCAGTTTTAAATACTTATGCTACTGGTAGCGTGACTGGCGCAAATAGACTTGGTGGCTTAGTAGGTGCCAATCAAGGTGGTGCATTCCTTCGCAATAGTTACTCAGTTGTTGATGTTAATGTTCGTGAAGGTGGAGGTCAGGGAGTTGGCGGGATCGTTGGATATCTAGATACTGGAGCTGGGTCAAATAGTTTGTTTTGGAATAATGAAATTTTCTTACTTGGGGAAAATGGTATTGGTACTGGAAAAACTACTCTAGAAATGGGAGATCGTGATACTTTTGCAGATTGGGATTTTGATAGTATTTGGTTGGATCCAGAGGGAGTCGGTTATCCAACGCTTCGAAAAACACATGAAATTTCTACTTGTCAGGAATTGCAGGACATTGCGGTGACTTACAGTAATGACACTGCTTCAGAAGATGTGTATAAATTGGTGGATGATATTGATTGCGCGACCGTTATTGACGGTGAAGCGAATGAAGGTTACTTTGATCCGATCGGGACATTTAGTGATGAGTCAGATACTGGCGTTTTTGTTGGAGTTTTGGATGGAAATAATAAGACGATTAGTAACTTAAATATTGATATTGATGCCGCTAATGTCGGTCTTTTTGGGTTTGTTTCCTCAGCTATTTTTAAGGATTTAACTTTCTCAAGTAGTACGGTTAATAGTACTCAGAGTGGTTCTTCGGCTGGTTTGTTAGCTGGGTCTGCCAGTGGGATTACTATCGATAATGTAGTGAGTAGCGTTGATATTACCTCTGTCGGAACGGCCGGAGGTTTTGTCGGTTATTTAGAAGATTTTGGACCATCCACAATTACGAGTTCATCCGTATCGAGTGATATTACTGGTGGTGCTGATGGGGTTGGTGGGTTTGTTGGAAATATATCCCTCGGCAATGCCTGTGTTTCGGAAGAATTTGAATTAGATATTTCTACCAGCTACTTTTCTGGCAATGTTTTGTCTGGGGTAAATTCTGTTGGTGGAATGTTGGGGTCAGTGGGTTTTGATGACGATGACTGCGACATTCAAATTTCTCAAAGTTATACCTCTGGATCTGTGGCTGGAGGAGGTGAAAAGGTAGGTGGTGTTATTGGGAGTATTTATAATGATAGCTATGATGGGACTGGAGTAGTTGTTGTGGATAGTTATTCCGTAAGCGATGTTAGTGGTTTAGTAGGTGTCGGTGGTATGGTCGGATACAATGGTTATTCTACATCAATTATTGAAAATAGTTACTTTGGTGGAACTGTTGCTGGTACTGATTCTGATTCTTCTGAGGCCATCGGTGGTTTTGTTGGCGGGTCTGAAAGTGGGTCCGATTTGGTTCTTAATAGTTTTATGGCGGGAATAATTACCAGCGAAAGAATTTACGACATTGGTTTCTTTATAGGCTATACCGATGGTTTAAATGTAGGCGCTGGAATTGATAGCTCCTACTATTATAATGATGGAAGTATTTGGCAGGCAGTAGGTAATGATGAAGAGATTGTTGTGCCTTATGTTGATAATTTAAGTTATTTCAAAGCGGCGAGTTATCCTGAGCCTACTCCGCCTATTAGTTCATGGGATTTTGTAGGGGGCACGTTGGAACAACCCGATCCTGTTTGGGTAGCGACGGAAGGATTTTTTCCAACTCTATATGCAATCGCGGCAGACGATCCTTTGACAATTTCTTTTGAGACTCCGCCGACTCCTGTAGATTCTTCTATTATCAATGGGACTTCAGCGGAAATATCAGTTGCTACCAATAGCTCCAATCAGCATTATATTGTAAATAATTTTGATGATTCTTTGGTTGGTTGGTGGAGAGGCGAAGATAATGCGACTGATGAATCGGGGACTGGGAATAATGGGTCTTTTGACATAGATGGTTCTGGCTATACAATAGTGGATACAACTTCTGCAACAGCGAGTGCTTCTAATACATACCTAGTTGATCCTGAAAACCCTGTTGATTTTTATCTTCCTGGCAAGGCCTTTGATGGTGATCCTGATACGAAGTGGTTCTGCGATGGAAATACCGGTGGTTACAATGGGACAACTCAGTGGCTTGAAATTGATCTAGGAGTTGGTAATGAAGCAACAGTCACAAAGACCAGATTGCTTTATAACGAACCAACCGAGGCTATGACAGGAAGAATACAAGGTTCAAATGATGATAGCGCTTGGACGGACCTGAAATCATTTAGCCATGGGGTCAATAATACTTGGTATAATGACTATATTTCAAATTCAACCAGTTATCGTTATTACAGATTGTTTATTGATACAGGAACTCCTTCTGCAAATTGGCCGGAAATATACGAATGGGAATTGTACACAGGAGAGGGTGTCGGTTCTTATTCTGCCGGAAAATTTGGGCAGGCGTTTGATTTTGATGGTACTAACTATGTAACTGTTGCGAGCGATGAATCATTGCAAACTTCTGATAATTTTACTGTGTCTGCATGGGTTAAGCCAGTCAATCAAGGCGTTGGCTGGAAAACGATTATAGGTAATCAATGGCATTTTCCGCTTTCAGGGTATCTAGTCTCTATGGATGGAGAAACTGGCCAGATTCATGTCGCTGTTGGTGGTGGTGGCAGTTTTGATAATGTCGATGGTGTTACGAATATTGCAGATGGAAGTGGACATTTAGTTACAGTCGCGTTCTCAGCTGGAAATATAAAAATTTATGTAGATGGAGAATTGGATAAGAATTACGATACAGTTGGCATATCTTCAATTGCTTATGCGACTAATAATTTCACTATTGGTAGAAATAGCGATGGAGATTTTGAATATTGGACTGGGTTGATTGACGACATCTCGATTTTTAATCGAGTTTTATCCTTGGGAGAGATTGCGTCTTTGTACGACGCTTCTGCAAATCAATATAGTAATACTTTTACCGATTTAGCTGGTGGTGAGCATACAGATACTGCTTATGCTGTTGATTTGGATGGCAATAAAGTTTCGACTAGTGAAAGAACTTTCAGTGTGGAAGAAGAACCTTCATTTGCCGGAGGAGATGGTTCTCCAGAGGATGTAGGGGATGGGCCGTGGCAAATTGCTAATTGTCAGCAATTGCAGGCAATAAATAGTGATGTGGATTATTTGGATGATTATTATATTTTGGTGCCTGAGGGTGAAACCGATACTATTGATTGTTCCGCAACCAGTGGATGGAATGATGGTGCTGGTTTTGAACCAATTGGAACTTTAGAATCACCTTTCACCGGTCATTTTGATGGTGATAGTAAGACTATTGATGGCTTAAATATAGATCGATCGGAAACCGATTATGTCGGTTTGTTTGGCGTGGTGCAAATCAGAGAAGAAGATGAAGAAAGTGGTAGAATCCTTAATGTTAGTTTAACGGATGTTTATGTCAATGGTCATGATCGCGTTGGTGGTCTTGTTGGTAAAATGTTTAACCATGTGGAGGTCGGTAATTCCAATGTTGAAGGAAATATTTCTGGAAATGATTATGTCGGTGGTTTAGCTGGCGGATCGCTTGGTTCAATTACTACTTCTGAAACTAATATTACGGTTGATGGAAGAAATTATGTTGGCGGTATGGTTGGTGCTTTGTCTGGAACGGAAGGAGACTATAATCAAGGTTATATTCTTGGTTCATATTCGTCTGGTCAAGTTCAGGGTAGTGAACAAGAAACTGGTGGATTGGTCGGTGTGATGACTGAGTACGGTTATGTGTCTCATAGTTCAGCTGATGTGAGAGTGGCTGGTTATTGGAATGTCGGCGGTTTGATCGGTGCCGCACAAGGCTATGTCGAGAATTCTTTCGCCACTGGGGAGATTACTGCTGATGAATATGGGGCAGGCGGTTTAATTGGTTATTTGGATGGCGGAGAAGTTTATGCTTCCTTTGCCACGGGCAGTGTTACTGCACATGAAGATGGTTATGAACTTGATGCTCCATCTTCCTATGCCGGTGGTTTGGTTGGTATGGCGAATAATGGAGATATATATGAATCATATGCTACCGGTGATGTTTTAGGTATTAGTCTTCGCGTGGGAGGTTTGGTGGGTGGAACAAATGCTTTAGTCCAAGATTGTTATGCTACAGGTAATGTGACGGCTGGAGATGGTGGAAATTGGTATATCGGAGGTGAGCGAGCTGGTGGTTTGGTAGGTGGTTTGTCCGGTGAAGTTGTAAATTCGTATGCTACCGGTACTGTTCAAGGCAATAAATATGTTGGCGGTTTGGTGGGTATTGATCTTTCTGGGGAGATTAGTTATTCGTTTAGTACGGGAACAGTCACCGGGGAGGGTATTGATCCGACATATATTGGTGATTTTATTGGACAAGGCGGAGATGTTGATTATGGTGCTTTATATGATTACTATGTCGGTGAAGGTACTCCTGTAGGCGATGGTCGTGAGTCCGGTGACCCTATTCTTGGTGAATCAATAGCATATTTCCAAGGTTTAGATGTCGCGTCACAATCACCATTCTCGAACAACTGGATATTTAGTGGAGGGGATCAGGCTTGGGGAGCCTTTGAGGGATTATATCCTACTTTGGAGGCTATAGAAGCTGATGATCCGTTTACAATTCAATTTGTTACGCCACCTACTCCGGCAGATGAAGAGACCTTGGCTAGCAACACGGCTGAAGTTAAAATCGAAACCACTGGTGATGGTCCGCAGTCTTATGTTATTAATAATTTAGATAATTCGCTCATTGGTTGGTGGCGCGGCGAAGAGAATGCCAATGATGATTCTGTACATGATGCTTCGGGTGATGCTTCCGATGGAGTTAGTTATATTGAAGGTAAATTTGGTCAAGCATTTGATTTCTCACAGGGTTATGTTGACTTGCAAACAGAATCTTTCCCGGTTGGCACCGATCCGGTGACGATCAGTTTGTGGTTTAAGACTGATTCTTGCGATAGCACCTATTTATTTGTGTATGGGGCTGAGACTGAATATTCTCAAAGGGCTTTGATCTGTGAAGATTCAAGTACCCTTATGTTTAGTGGCTTTGGTTCTGACATCCTTAATTCTGGATTGTCCACGACGGATGGGGAGTGGCATCAGATTGCGGGAGTTTATGATGGTCAATATGCTTCACTGTATTATGATGGATCGCTCCTGACGCAAGCTGGTGCGCAAGACTGGGATACTGAAATGGATGGCGGCGCCAGAATCGGAGCATCTTTGTCTGTTGAGGGTCAACTTGATGGTAGTGTCGATGATGTTTTGGTTTTCGATCGTGTTTTATCTGCAGGTGAAATAAAAGCATTGTATGATGCTTCTTCTTTCCCATATGACGTCACTTTTGATGATTTGTCTGCCGAGGAACATACCATCGAGGCCTATGTTGTAAATACGGATGGAGATCTGCTTGTTACTGATTCTCGCACCTTTACTGCCAGTGAGTCTGCTATTCAAAATCCAGTGGAAACTATCTTAGATGAAAATCAATTTCATGATAGTGGTGAAGCTCAAGGATGGAATGATGATGATAACGTTTGGACGTATGAGTTACCGTTTGATTTTACTTTTTATGGGGTAACTTATAGTGCGGGTGATTATGTTTATGTTAGTTCAAATGGTTATATTGCTTTTGAGGATCCGGACAATGAGTACGATTTTGGTGTGGCTGACGGAATTGGTGTTCCGATCATCGTGGCTATGAGTGGCGATTTGGATACCGACTCTGAGTGTGGCGGCGATGGTTCAGATATTTATATTACGGATAACGAAGATGGGCAGGTGATATTTAGATGGCAGGGGGCTGAGCATAGTAATTGCGAGACCTTGTTGAATTTTGAAATTGTGCTTCGGGATGACAATACTTTTGATTTAAATTATGGCGAAATGATTGGCGATTTATCTGAAAACTCTTCCGTGGGGGTGAACAATGGTAATGATATGTATGTGTTGTCGGAATATAGTGATCTTGTTAATTATGATATGTTGGACACTTCTGCGTGGGACTGGCCAGCAGGTGGTGTTGACGATGTTTATGTTGATTTTAATTATGACGTTGATGGTGATGATTGTGGTGAATACACTTGTGGCGAAAATGCTTTTGATAATATGGAGGATGCGATTGACGCGGTCGCTGAAGGAGGAACAATTCATGCTAGAAATAATTGGTGGGGAGATGCGACTGGGCCGTCGATTGTAACAAATCCTAGCGGACAAGGGACTCAAATTGTCCTTAGCGATTCCTATTCAGTTTTGTATCGACCATTCTGTACAAACGAAAGTTGTTCCGCTGAAGATTTGAGTGAGTATGAGGTTGAGATTGATGACGATCCAGACACTAATGATCTGGAAATTTTGTTTGATGATGGAGGGACGATGTCTGTGCCGGGAGTGGACAATGGAGATTATTCGGAAATCACTCAAATAGACGTTGAGGAGGACACTGTAATCACTATTCCAGTTACGGAATCATCTAATACTATTATCACTCTTCCTGCTGGTACTGCGATAACGCGTCACGTAGGCGAAGGTGAGGACGATACTTTCAATGCTGCTTTGTTGAATGCGGTAGATACAGCTACCGAGCTGTTGTCTAATTTTGGTGCCGGTACTTTGGTTGGTGCATTTGAATGGGGTATTCCCGATCTTGGATTGCAATTTAGTGAACCGATAACGGTTGATATGTATGTTGGCGCTGATTTAAGTGGAGATACTTTGACGGTCCAAAGATCTATTTCTCTTGATGGTGGTTGGACGCAAGATGGACTGCTTTGGATTGACGCTGATGATGAAAGAAATGGAACTTGTATAGTTTCTTCCGAAGGAATTTGTTCATTCCGCACAACACTTGCTTCATACTATATCGCTGGTGTGCCAGCTAGTTCTGGTGGAGGCGGAGGGAGTAGTCTTCTGATGAAAAAAATAGCAAAGGTTTCTGAAGTTACAACATTCTCATTCAAAGATGTAGCGAGAGAAACTGGAAAAAATGCCAAAGCGATCTACGATTTGTATCAAAGAGGAGTTGTGAAAGGATATGAGGATGGAAATTTCAAACCGGAAATACCAGTCAATCGTGCTCAAATTCTCAAAATGCTTGTAGCTTGGAAGGTGAATGCGCCTGATCCTTATAAGTACAAAAATTGTTTCCCTGATGTGAAGACTCAATGGTATGCGCCTTATGTTTGCTATGCGAAAGAGCAGGGCTGGGTAGAAGGATATTTGGTTGGTGAATATAAAGGTTTGTTCAAACCGGAACTAACCGCTTCCAAGGCTCAAACAATGAAAATGTTGTTGAATGTCCTTGGGGTTGAGATTTCTAAAGTTGTTAGTGAAAAACCTTTTGATGATGTAGCTCTGGATGCTTGGTACGCTGGATTTATTGCGAAAGCAAAAGAGCTTGGAATTCTTGAAGAAACCGGAAAATTATTTACTCCTGGAACGCAAATAACTCGTGGCGGATTTGCGGAGAACTTGTCTAGATTGTTGACGAAATTGGGGAAATAATTATTCGAAAAACCAAAATAAATAAAAAGAGCTCTCTGAAAAACAGGGGGCTCTTTTGTTTTCTTGAAGGATTTCTTTTAGATGATTTTTATTCCGTAAATTCCCAAGATCAAAGAGGCTAGAGCGATGAGTTTCGTGATATAGCCGCCGTGAAGATCTAGGAGGCTTTTTGTCATAGGAGTCATGTTGCCGACAAGCAAATGGACTATGATAGCAATCGGAATTGTGAGGAAAACCCAGTTCAATTTCGGAATCTCAAGGTGAAGCTTTAAGAATAATTTTGAGAGAAGTGGAGACAGCAAAAACATTCCTAAAAACGAAACTGCAAAGTCAAAAACAGCGTATCCGCCGAGGCGAAATTGTCTGAGGAATTCGAGAGTAGTCATAAAGGTTTTAGATTACGTATGAGAAACTAGGAAGTAGAATGAATAGGTAGGCGAGATATGCTACTGCCGCAACGACTCCGTAAATGCCCACAATTCTTTTGCTGGATGAATAATGACGGATGATAAAAAATATTCCCGCCAAAACAATTAGAGGAACAATCACCATCAATAGGCCGTAATAATTCACGCCGTTTGCGCCGAAAAAAAGTCTGCCTAGTCTTTCCAAGTAAGTGTTTGGGCTGTCGATGATCGAGATTGGTTGTGGATCCATAGGGAGGTATGGTTAATTATTTAGGAGGAGATCTAGGTCGATTTCTAAATTATCGAAACTTTGTTTGATTGTGGTTTTGGAATCTTCGATAGCTTTGTTGTAGATATCTTTGTGGAGAGATTCCAAGAAGAAATCGAGGATGTCTTCTGCGGCTATCACTCCTAATTCTTCGTCCCTTTCGGTTTTGAAATAGGCGATGACTTTTTTGATGAGAGCTTCTCTTTGTTCTTTAGAGAGGACGTCCCATTTTCTTTTGATCGGTTGCATAAATTATTCTAAAGGAATGTTTCGACTCCGCGAATTATGGCGAAAAGAATTGCGAGAACTCCAAGGATGCGGAACCATTTAATGTGTTGTTTTGAGGCTGGTTTTCCTGGCCAACGTTTCATAGTTAGAAACCAGATTCCCAAAATTATTGCTACGACGATGTCGAGGGAATCATAGATCAGGGTGAGGGTGTCATGCATTTTGGATTGAGTTATGTGGAGCGTATATTTTAATAATTAGATAAATTATAAAAATTACGACAGTTAATATTAAGGCGTCTGCGGCAAGAAAAAACACCGGACCAATATTTCTAAAGGCTGTTCCTCCTGTTTCACACCCCCATCCCATTGGCCCTGGAATACCCTTAGATAATTCTCCAAATGGATGTAACAAGGAAGGGGTTTCGTATCTGCAGTCGTTATATCCGCGATCTGTTTCCCAGAAAAAGAGGCCTAGTATTAAAATAATTGCTTCTGTACTAAAAATAATGAGGAAGGTTTTTGTTATTGTGTTCATGCGACTTGGTTCAGAAACGGTTCGCCTATTGAACAATCTAAAAACAACATGAATAATCCATCCCCAGAAAAATAAGGCGACAGGAAGGGTTAAAAAAGCGATCTCTGAATCAATCCATACGATAGGATTCAAAACAACAATTGGCATCATAATTGCCGCAAAAGGGGGTAGGTGTCCTGCGTTAAGAGATGTTGATGTGAAAATCAGGATGATTAATCCCAAGATAAAACCAAACCAGCTACCCCATAACTTGAAAGGGTTGTAATCTTTTTGTTGATTTTCCATGACTTAATTATTGTTAGTGATAATTAAATTGTTTTATTAATGTAGTAATCCACTGGTGCATAGTCATCAGTCAAAATTGGCAAATCCGTAACAACGTCTTTTTCCCATAAGTGTTGTAGATATCTATTTAATACTAAATTAGCGCTTTTAAGCTTTGGGATAGTTGGTGATTTTAAAGCCACAAGGATTACGTTTTGGACATTACTTCCGTCGTCTGGATTTTGCACTGGGAATAAATAAACTTGAGGGAAAATGGTTTTGTAGGTGGCATATTCTGCTCGTAAAAATTCACTCTGTTCTCCTTCTACTGCGGAAATTATATTCAAAAGAACGACCCCGTTATCATTCAAAATATTATATTTTTTTTGGATAGCTTCCTGCGTGGTTAGTTGATATGGCAAAGAATAACGTGAGGTAAAAGCATCTCCAAAAATCACGTCGTATTTCTCTTGGGTTTTGTTCAAATACACTCTGCCGTCTTCGTGATAAATGGTTAACCTTGGATCATCTTTTAATCTGAAATATTTTTTGGCTAGCTCGGTAATCATTGGATCTATTTCGACTACGTCGATGGTTGCTTCTGGGTATTTGAGCAAGAAACTTTTTGGATAAGAATATCCTGCGCCTCCAAACATCAGAGCTTTTTTGAAATCGGGAAAGAAGTGTTCTGCCAAATTATAATATTTTGTATATTCATTAACCAACTCGTCGCTATCCAAGAACATTGAAGAATGATTTTCGTTATTAATCCCCATCATTTTAACGGATTTGTTTGTTCTTGGATCAACGCGATCGTAAATCCAAATGCGATTATAAGCCGTATCTACGTCGATAACGCCCGTCTTTGCGAATACATCACTGAGTCCGCCCGTCAAAAAATATCCGGTGATAATAATGGCGAAAATGGATAATTTAATTTTGGTATATTTTTTTATCGAAAGCAAAAAAGAAACAGCGATCAAAGTTATTGCCAGAATAATTAACAATTTATTTGTTCCAAATTTTGGGATTAAATAAAAGCCGGACAAGAATGTTCCAAAAATACTTCCTGCGGTGGAGATTGCGTAAAGATTGCCCACGGTTGAGCCCGAAGTATTCAAATTTTCCATTTTTAACTTAACGGTGTAAGGGGAAACCATTCCCAACAAAACGCTGGTTGGTAAGAACAAAATTAAAGATGCGAAAATCGAAGTGAAGCGAATGTCTGCAAAGTTCGATTGCAAGATAAGAAGGAGTGAATCTTTTGTGTAAATAGTTAATCCGATAAAGATTGCTGCCAATAAAACAATTAGCGATAAATTGCTGAAGCTAGGTTTTTTGTCGGCAAGTTTTCCGCCAAGATAATAGCCAAGGCTAAGACTTCCCAAAATAATTCCGATCAAACTAGTCCAAACAAAAATAGAAGTTCCGAAATATGGTCCGAGCACTCTAGATCCGACAAGTTCAAAAACCATCACAATGGCGCCGCAAAGAAACGCTGTGATCTCCAATACGTATTTATAGATTTTCATGCTTATATTATAAGCAAAATTTGGATTGGCTCAATAGATTCGGACTAGTATTATAGGTCGTGATCTTCGTCTGGGTCGCGTGGGGGCTCATCTACTCCTGCCTGGATATCTCTTTCCTTTTCAATTCCTGATTGAATCCAGAGCGCGGCTATGTGGAATCCAAATTCTCTTACTTTTTCCAAGATAGCCTCATCGGTGATGCCTTGTGCTCTAGCATAAGTCTCTGCGGCGGTTCGTCCAAAATCAAATTCCATGTCGTCGAGTACTTCCAACCTTTGAACACTATTATCTTCGTCAGAGTCTCCCATTCCTTCCAGGAATTCATCCTCTAGGGCTGTTTCAACGGCAAATCTGATGTCTGAAATGAGGGATGAAGGTGATTCGCTCGTCAAGACTTGTTTAAGTTCCTTTGCGGCTTTGGTCAGGCGGTCTTCATACTGTTGCATGTGTTCGTGTACCATATTATTAGGGATTAGATGTTTGAAAGGTTTTTAGCAAAATTTAAGACGTACGCCTTCTAAATTGGAAATCTGTTTCGAAAGGGTAAGGCGTTGTAAATGGTTTACCAGGGACTGTTCTGCCGTCAATAACGTCCCATGCCATTGTGTAGCCTCTTGGAGTTACTGCTACAACTTTGCCAGCGTATAGTCCCGTTTGTGATTCAACTGACATGTCTGGTTGGAGTTCGGTTGGGGATATTGGCTCACCTGCTTCTGGAAATCCTTCTGGGCTACCCATGTGAATGTAGGATTTAAATAATAAGAGGTGTTTATTAATAGCACAGTCGGCTTTTTTGGGCAAGGGGGGGCGAAAAATTTGAAATAATGGAAAGTTAATCAGCTTGTCTGGCATTTTCAAAAGCTGCTTCCAGAATAGAGATTTCTTCTTGGTAATCGGCATGAGTCGTGAAGATAGGTGATCCAAGGCCATGTTGTCCAAGAATTATGTATCCATTTTCTGGGCTGTATATCATGCCTATTACTTTCGACGTTCTCTCTATTCTTGATCGACGATCTGCGAATAATTTTGATAGGCTGATTCTCTTTTGCGGAACTCCTTTGAGATGGTCAATTGAAGTTTTTTGATTGAAGACGTTATACCCAGGTAAAGCAATTTCTATAGGAGACACGATGCATTTTATGGTCGTGCCTTCGAATTTATAGTATATAAACATAGAGTCTGGGATTTTGCTTATCAGGCTTGGGGGAAGAGTGATCCTGGCTTTTGCATCCAAAGTTCTTTTGGAAGTTTCCAAATGAGGGGTTGGTCTGACTACTTCTGGTTGGGAAGTTTTTGTATTTTCGCTATCTGCTGCGGTGATTTTTATTACGGAATCGTTAATGGTAAATTTTAAGTTGTTTGTTTTGAATATTGCTCTTAGGGCAGTTTTAATTGTTTCGAGAATAATCGCTTCATCTTTTTCGCCATCTGGGCTTTCTTGCAGCTCGATGCTTGGTTCCTGAAGAGAGGTTGATAATTGCAGTCCGTTATTTCTTGCGAGAACCTGCCTGATTTTAGTTTTTACTAAATCTAGGATTAATTCGATGGTTTCCTCTGAAAGATTTTCTCTTTCCTCGGTTGGTCCCGCAGGGGTGGTATTTACCATAAGCACTATTAATAATGGTCGCTGATTGTAATAGCACCTATAGAATTGTCAACTGTTTTACGTCTAACTCATCAGGCTTTCTGGTAGTAAAAACGCCAAAGCGAAAGCATATAGCATCGAAATTACCAGCGATAAAAGCCCAATTCCTGCGACTTTCCATCCGGAATGTTTTAGTCCGCCGTTTTTTAGATGTTCTTCGATGGCTGCCCCTTGTTTGAAGACCAAATATTGATAAATGGCCATTGTGTAAACAAGAGGAATCACGGAGCTCGGAATTTTGCTTAGGACTGCTTCAGGAATAAAAAGGATTGAACCGAAGAGGATAATGGTTGTGATTATTCCAACTATCAAGGTCTTTTTGGCGAGATTTTTTTGCCCCAGCGTTTCGAAGTTTTTACTGACCAAATAGCATCCGGCTAAAGGTCCGCCTAGAAATGATCCAAAGAAAACCCAGCCTTTGGTATACAATTTTTTTTCGTTGTTCATGATTTTTTGTGAATATTATTTAGCCACCAATTTTTAAATAGGGGAACGGACATGGTTGATAACAGAAAGGCCACTGAGGGGACAATGGCATTTAGGAAAGGATTTGGCAATTTGGTAACGAGGAAGAAGATTACGATGACAAGGTAGGTAAGAAGCAGGATTAGTGCTCTGCGAGTCCAGCTTGTTTCCCAGGCTTTGTCGGCTTCAACGCGGAGGTTTCGCTTTTTGATTTCGTCTAATTGTTGTTGAATGGTGGACATAGGTGATTAGCTTCTTTGGAAAATAGAGGTGAAGCGGGCTTCACTGATAACTTTCATTACTTCTTCTGGTGAAAAAACTTTTCCGTTGATGGCGACGTAAACTCCTGGTTCAAGATGTTCTAATTGAGCAACTGCGTAGCCTAGGCTAAAAGGTCCATCCGAAGGAGAAAAACCGTTTATTGGGATGGCGGATGCTGTGAGAATTATGGTTTTTTCGTTGTTTTTTAGGTTGGCTTTGAGAAAGCGGGCGGTGTCGGGCATGGTATATGTCCCGTGGGTAATAATGACTTTGGAATGAGGGCTTTCTTCAATAGTTCGGATAATGTTTTCCAAATCTTCCTGTACGAGTTGACGGCTGTCTTTCATGCAGACGGTTGTAAATTCGGTATCATGATGAAGCCTTAGACTTTTGATGAAAGAAGGGATGATAGAGGTTTCATTTGGAATAGCGGTATCTTTGCTGCCGTCATAACGAGAATCAATGGTGCCGCCGGTGATGACGAAGTGAATGGTGAAGGGTTTGTCGGACATGAGATTATGGTGAAAAGTATTGGTTTGATTATAGGGGGATTTGGGGAAGGAGGAAAGTGGTTTTGCCCACTTGCCCTTTTCGTCAAAACATGGTACAATATCGCTTAGTAAGTCATAAAACAAAAATATATTCTAACTATTTCCTATGTTTAAACTGAAACCTCGTTTTCTCAGGATGATTGCTCCTGGTGCCCTTGTCGTACTCATGTTCTTGGTGAGTTGTGTGGCTATCGTCAACTCCGGGCTTTTAAGCGCAAATCTACTGAACCTAGTTGCCACGACAGGTTCTACTTCTGCTATGTCTTGTGGAAATTCGGCAGGTGATGACGGATTGTATAGTGCATGTGTTGGAGATACTATTGCGCATACACCTACTGGAATTAAATTGAAGGTAGTCTCTTATACCGCAGGCAACGTTTTACTTTCAACAAGTCTAAATTTGAAAAGTGGTGGAACAATTTCCACTCTTTCACTTA
>CAINDQ010000037.1 GCA_903847465.1 uncultured Candidatus Peregrinibacteria bacterium | reverse complement strand
TCTTCGTGAAGCTTTTTGAGTGCCGGATCGTCGAAGCGGACTTTAAATTCGCTGAGCCATATTTGATTAATCAATTCTTCTTGTAATCTTGAGATATCGTCGTCTGTTCTTTGGGCAAGAGTAATCGGGTCGACTGGCCTACCTAATCTTTCAGATTGGCGTTTGGCTTTTGCAATAAGTCCTCGTGCATCATAAGCTAATTTGGCTTCAGGTAAATATGATTTGGTTTCAGGGATTCTTTTGTATTCCATAAAATTGATTATGACAGAATGGAGAGGCATTTTAACACCAGCCCTTGCGTTTTATCAAGGCCTAATGGTATGCAAAAAGAACGGCTCTCTTAAGCCAATAATGTGGTTAATTTATTTGGTGCCGAGGGACAGAATCGGACTGTCAACACATGGATTTTCAATCCACTGCTCTACCACTGAGCTACCCCGGCACGTTTGTAAGACCTATACGAAAAGTTTACGGGGAGATTTTAACCTGAAATTTGTCGTATGGCAAACATATTTTTTGTTACTTGTTTTTTGGAGGCTTCCAAGTTAAAGTAATCCCGTCTAATCCACGCTTTTATGAAATGCTTGGTCGTCAAAATTGGCACAAACGCCCTGACAAATCCGGACGGTAGTATAAACGAACCTTTGCTCGATGATTTGGTCGAACAAGTAGCCAAAATCAGAGGCAAAAATAACGTGATGATCGTGACTTCGGGCGCAGTCGGTTCTGGCAAGAGTATGCTAAAAATCGATCGTCATGATGAAGTTACTCGACGTCAGATTTTTGCAGTAGTTGGGCAAGTAAAATTGATGTCTACTTACTCAAAACTTTTTGCAAAACGCAAATTGAATATAGCTCAAATGCTGGTAACGAAGGAGGATTTCGTGCACAGAACTCACTATCTAAACACCAAGAATTGCATCGAATCTCTCTTCAAAGAAAAGATTGTGCCGGTGATGAATGAAAACGATTTGGTGGCGATCGACGAGCTGATGTTTACTGATAACGATGAGCTTGCCGGGCTGATTTCAAAGATGATTTGTGCGGATAAATTGATCATTTTGACGAATGTGGACGGGGTTTATGATAAAAAAGGCGACGTAATTAAGGAATTTTTCCATGAAGATGAAATGCCGGCGAATATTACCGCTGGAGAGAAATCTTCTTTTGGAAAAGGCGGAATGTATAACAAATTTAAAACTGCGGCAGAGGTTGCCCAAAATTGCACGGAGGTATTTATCGCAAACAGTAAAGAAAAAGACGTGATTCTGAGAATATTTAATGGCGAAAGTTTGGGCACGAGATTTGTTTGCAAAATCAATAAATAACTTTAGATCAAGATGGAGAAGATTTGCATTGTCGGCTTGGGGAATATGGGAAAAGCAATCTTTGATATCTTGAAGAAGAAGAAAACTTTTGAGGTTTCGGGATGCGATAAGGAAGAAGATGTGAATAAATTCTTGAAGAATTGTGATACGTTTATTGTTGCGATCAAGCCTCAGGATTTTGGAATATTGTG
>CAINDQ010000036.1 GCA_903847465.1 uncultured Candidatus Peregrinibacteria bacterium | reverse complement strand
TCATCATTTGCTTACCACTATTATTGGTCAAAGTTTATATAATATTTTTGAATCATTGGGGTTCAATTGTGTCGCCATAAATCATATCGGAGATTGGGGAACACAGTTCGGAAAATTAATTTATGCGTATAGAAAATGGGGGAGTAAAGAAGCTTTAGAATTGTCTCCAATCCCTGAATTGCTCAAGCTGTACGTGAAATTTCATGATGAGGCCGAGAAGGATAAAACCTTAGATGATGAAGCTAGGAATGAATTTAGAAAATTTGAAGAAGGTGATGAAGAGAATAGAAAACTTTGGAAATGGTTTGTGGACGAAAGCATGAAGGAAATAGAAAAAACTTATAATGAGTTAGGTGGAATCCATTTTGATCGCGTGCAGGGAGAGAGTTTTTATGAAGATAAAATGGAGGATGTTTTGAAAGAAGGAAAAGAGCGCGACATCTTTGTCAGAGGCGAAGAAGGCGCTTATGTAGTGAATTATGACGATCCAAATATTGCGCCATTTGTAGTGCAGAAAAAGGATGGAGCAACTTTATATTCGACTAGAGATTTTGCAACTTTGAAGTACAGAATAAACGAATGGCATCCAGTCAGGATCCTTTACGTGGTAGATATTGCACAGTCGATGCATTTCAAACAATTATTTTCTGCGGCAAAGAGATTTTCATGGTATCACGGGGAAGGTGAACATGTGATTTTTGGCAGAATGCACATGAAAGATGGCAAAATGAGTACCAGAAAAGGCAATGTGATTTTGCTCGATGATGTTCTTGCAGAAGGCAAAAAAAGAAGCCTGGCTTTGATTGAAGAAAAAAGTGCCAATCTTGAGAATAAGGAGGAAGTTGCAAAGATAGTTGGAATTGGAGCAATAAAATATAGTATTCTTTCTCAAAACAGAACTACCGATATCACTTTCGATTGGGATAAAATGTTAACTTTGGAAGGAAACAGCGCGCCATATTTGCAATATGTTTACGCAAGAGCAAAAAGTATTCTACGAAAAGCTGACGTGAAAGAAGTAGAAAAAACAGCAGAAGTAAAAGAACTAAAACAGGATATTGAAATACAAAACGCTGAAAACGTCACCGAAAAAATCAACAATTTGATTCGACTTTTTCCAAAATATGCGGAAACAGTAGCCTTCGCGGCGCAGGAGTACAAGCCAAACATAATCAGTAACTATCTTTATGAATTGGCACAGCATTTCAACTCTTTCTACAACACAGTTCCTGTTCTGAAAACCGCCAAAAAAGCTGATAAAGCTTATAGATTAAAGATCGTACAGGCGACTAGCCAGATTCTCCAAAATGGCCTAGCTCTTCTCGGAATAAACGTAGCTGAGGAAATGTAAGGGCATTTTCTATTTCTAGTTGCATTTTAAAGCCCTTTTTCCTATATTTATTGGGCTTTCGTCAAAGGAAGCATGCTCAACATGCGGAGAGATGGCAGAGCGGTCGAACGCGGCGGTCTTGAAAACCGTTAGGGATCTCGCATCCCTCCTGGGTTCGAATCCCAGTCTCTCCGCCATCGAAAGGTGTCTCTACCAAGGGTAGAGATGGCTTTCGATATTATTTCAAATTATTGGAAATTATTCCCAAAAAATAGCATAATAAAGATATAGACTTCTAACCCCTCAAGAATGTCATATCTTCAATTCTTAAAACTGTATTTATTGACTCTTCCAGTCATGCTTGTTTTGGATGGATTGTGGCTGACCTTTATCGCCAAAAGTTTTTACAAGAAGCACATCGGCTTTATCATGACCGATAATCCAAATTGGCTAGCAGTAGCGATTTTTTATGTTACTTTCGCGGCAGGAATAATTATTTTCACGGTGCTCCCAGCCGTTGAGAAAGGGTCTCTTTTAAAAGCAATAATATATGGAGTTCTTTTCGGATTTTTAACTTATGGTACTTATGATTTTACAAATTGGGCAACTATAAAAAATTGGCCAGCAATAGTTGTAGTTATAGATATCGTTTGGGGAATGTTCGTTTGTGGAGCAACGGCAACCATTAGCTTTTTAATTACTAAATGGATTTCTTTATGAAAAAAACACTTATTTTCTTAGGCGTATTCATGGCTTTGAGCACCACTGTTTTTGCTCATAATCCTCGCGTTATTCTTTTCGGAAATCCATCCTTGGAGAATCCAGTAGTAATCGAAAATCCAGATGTTTCTCAGGCTTTTTATGGTGAATTGAATGGGCAACCAGAGTATTACAAATTCTCTTTAAAAGAATCCACTCCTTCATTGGTTGGGATTTTGGCGCCAATCATGGAAACGAATTTTGTGTCTGTTGATTTGATTGATGAAAACAATATGACGATCACTTCTTTAAAAGAAGACGATTATGATAAAGGTACATTTTTTGAAGAATTTGGTGGGGATTATTACATTAATGGTCCAGAAGTGAAGCAAGTTTTACCGCCAGGCGAATACACGCTGAAGGTCTTTAACAAGACAAATATAGGCAAATACAGCCTTGTAGTTGGAGAGACAGAGTCCTTTCCTCTATTAGAAAGTTTAAAAACAATAGTTATCCTGCCGATTCTAAAAGAAGGATTTTTTGAAAAACCAGTCTTGGAATTTTTTGGAACCTTTTTAGCGATCGGAATTCTTTTGTTATCTTTGGTTTATCGACGGTCTGGTAAAAAATATAAAGGAAAATTTATTACCGGAGTGGTGTTTTTGGTAATTAGTACAATTGCCATAATTATCAGAAATCCTTTAGAAATTATGGGAATGCTCAGGGCGTTATTTCTGCTTATAGCCTTAGTTTTACACTCAATTGGTTTGTATAAAGCCCGCTTAGGAAAGACAATGTATAGAGTGATTCTAGCATTCTGGATTATTGTGTTATTTCTAACTGCAACAATATAAATATGAAAATCCTCGTTATCTATCATTCTTTTGAAGGCAGTACAAAGCTAATCGCAGAAACAATTGCGAAAGTTACAAACGCTGACATTTTAGAGCTAAAAACTAAAGAAGAATTGGTGAAAACCCATGGGTTTATGAAATACTTTTGGGGGGGGAGAAGTGTTGTATTTAAGGATAAACCAGAGCTTTTGGCTCTCGAGAAAAATCCAACAGATTACGATCTAATTTTTATTGGCACACCAGTTTGGGCTTTTACTTTTACCCCTCCACTTCGCAGTTTATTAGCTCAGGAAATTTTGAATAATAAGAAAATTGCTATTTTTTGCACTCATGAAGGTGGTCCAGGAAAGACTTTGGAGAATATGAAAAATGAATTTGTTGGTAACGAAATAGTCTCGGAAATGGATTTTAAGAATGTGAAGAAAAACCCTGACGAGAACATCGAAAAGGCTACGGAATGGGCAAAGCAGCTATTCAGTAAAATGGCCTAATCTAAACTAGATCAGTGCCTACGCACGTCTACTTTTGATGTATTCCACTATCGCTGGAATTATGGAGACAAAGATAATTCCAAGAGTAATTAACGTAAGATTTTCTTTCACGAAAGGGATCGTCCCGAAAGAATATCCTGCAAAAACAAATATCAAAACCCACGAAACTCCACCAATTACGTTG
>CAINDQ010000035.1 GCA_903847465.1 uncultured Candidatus Peregrinibacteria bacterium | reverse complement strand
TAAAGAAGGTTTTGAAGAAAAAACCAGTTGCAAAGAAAAAACCAGTTGCAAAGAAGAAAAAAGTTGCAAAGAAGAAAAAATAAGTCTGTCTTGTCTTAAGACGATGCAACTTTTAAAAAGCGCAGTGTTTATATGAAACATCGCGCTTTTTGTTTATAATACTGGATGTTTGGGGGTAGTATAGTTGGCTAGCTCACCCCCTCGACCATCATAATTATTATGTATAAACCTAAACAGAGGACAAAATTACGTTTATTCCTTGGAAAAGTTTTTTATTTTCTCAAGAAATATTTTTATTGGTATTTGTCGGGAACGAAATTTGCAAAAACAATTTCTCATCAACAATTGCCTTATGAAATTTTTCAGCACAAGAGTTTGTTAAGACGAGAATTAAGGAATGTAAAAACGTGGATGCAGGAAAATAAAATTAATAATTTAAAATTGGCTATAGAAAAACTGGATGGTTTAACTCTAAATCCAGAAGAAATCTTCTCGTATTGGTTATTAATTGGAGCTCCCGTGAAAAGAAAAGGATATTTGCCAGGAATGATCCTCTATAATGGAAAAGTTTTTGCTGGAACTGGAGGAGGTCTTTGCCAGTTATCCAATTTAATTTACTGGATGACTCTTCACACCCCTTTGATTATTCAGGAGCGCTATAGGCATAGTTATGACGTTTTCCCTGATACAAATAGAAAACAGCCCTTTGGAACAGGAGCTACGTGCGCTTATCCAAACATTGATCTTCAGGTGAAAAATAACACGAAGGCCATTTTTCAATTAAAACTCAGTCTTACCAAAACTCATCTAGTAGGAAGATGGTTCTCTAATAAACCATTGAAGGTTAAATACGTCATCGAAGAAAAAGATCATCATCTTAAACATGAATTGTGGGGCGGATACACTAGAAATAATAAAATTTTTAGAAAAACATTAGATGTCAAAAGTCGCAAAGAGATTGTGGAAGAATTTATAACTGAAAATCATGCGATTATGATGTACAGCCCTCTACTTGCAAAACCGCAAGCGTTTTCGATTGAAAAAGAAAAATAATCAGTCAAAATATAATCACAATCTTTAACCAATCCCTTATATGGCCAATGACAATTCAAAATCAGTCACATTTGCGGTGATTATTGGAATTAGTTTAATTTTCAGCTCACTCGTTGTTGCAAACACCTTTTACAAGGTAAAAGCGCTTGATAGCAGCCTTTCTGTCACAGGTTCTGCAAAGAAAGTCGTTGTTTCCGATATGGGAAAGTGGACAGGTAGTTTTTCCAGAACAGTAGCGCAGGCAGATATAAAGGCAGGTTATCAACAAATGGCAAAAGATCTTGTGGCAGTAAAAAAATTCTTCACAGTTAACGGAGTTGAAGATAAAGATCTGACAATTTCACCTATCTTCATGAATGAACAGTACAACTACAATAGTGGAACAAACGAACCTCCAAAATACATTCTTCAACAAAACGTTGAATTTAGGTCCGCAGATACTAAAAAAGTTACAGAATTGGCGAATAAGACACAGGATTTGATTCAAAGCGATGTCTTGTATTCCGCATATGCTCCTGAATATTACTACACAAAGCTTCCAGAGATCAGAGTTGCTCTTCTTGGCGAAGCAATCAAAGACGCACGTCAAAGAGCAGATAAAATTGCTGAAAGCGGAGGCTCAAAAGTTTCCAAACTAACTCAGGCTGCCGTTGGCGTCACCCAACTTCTCCCAGTAAATTCTACTGAAGTTTCTGATTACGGGGCATACGACACATCATCAGTCGACAAAGAAGTCACCATAACAGTCAGAGCTTCTTTCGGTCTGAACTAGAGAATACTTTCGCTCACTATTTTTGCCGAGATTGTCGCAAAGCTGATATTGTATCCGCCGCACAATCCATTCACGTCCAATATTTCACCGGCGAAATAGAGGTTTTTATGCAAACGTGATTCTAAAGTAGCCACATTGATTTCCTTGAGAGGAATGCCACCTTTCGTGGTCCAGGCAAAGGAATAATCCATCACGTCTACGTTCCTCAATTCTAGATGGAATAAATTTTTCTGAAGCTTCTTTAAATTTTCTTTACTCGTCATTGCGATTTTTATTTCAGGATCAAGAGCGCTTATTTTTAGTAAATAATCACAAATTCTATTTGAAAGAAATTTATGAAGCAGAGTTTTTACAGTTTCATTTCCATTTCTCATTTTTTGGAATTCTTTCGAGAAAGTTTCTTCATCAATCTCGGAAATAAACGCTAATTCTATGTGTTTGCTCTCTATCATCGATGAAAAATCCAAAACTGCAGGGCCGGAAAGACCTTGATGTGTAGCCAAAATCTCGCCACTCGCAGATTTTTTATTAACCGGGTCTGTCAATTTCCCTTTAAAAACAACTCCTGAGAATTCAGCCAATGGATTGTTGGAAATAAAAAGTGAAGAAAGAGAAGGTCTTAAATTCGTAACACTATGGCCGAGCTCTAAAGGTAATTTATATATTTTTTTTAAATCTCCCAAATCTTTTATTCGGAACATCCCTCCTCCGCACAATATTACGATATCAAAAATTTCCTCTTTCACTGCGTCATCATTCTGAAAGCCAATCAAGAATTTGCCATCCTCAAGCGTTTTTACGGCCATCACCTTGCAGGCCGTTTCTACTCGCAGATTTTTTTGTTCTTGAAGCAACATATTTAATCTCTCCACTTCTTTTAAAGCATTCCCGCTTTCCAAAATTGCTCTATCCCCTTCCCATTTATATTTCACGCCCAACTCGGCAAATAATTCTTCGCGTTTTTTTATCCACGGCGACTTGAATAAATTTTTCAACAAATTCAAATTCTCTGAAGAAAATTCTTTCGCGCTAAAAATTTTGTTTGTAACATTCATTCTCCCCCCGCCAGTCAATTTTAGCTTCTCCCCAATATCATTATTCTGCTCGAAAAGGCTTATCTCTCCATCAAAATCCTTCAAGAACAGACTTGTGAAGATTCCTGCGGGACCTGCTCCAATAATTGCGATTTTCATGGCTAAAGTATAGATTAGAATTATGAGAGAAGAAACCGTAAAAATAGCTTGGTTCGGAAAGCACTTTGGCGAAGAACCGCCACTCGTTGGTAAAAAAGATCAAGGAGCCGGCGGAATATTTTTTAGCGGATGTCATTTGCATTGCGTGTTTTGTCAAAATTGGCAGATTTCGCAGGAAGGAAAAGGTAAAGAATATTCTTTGGAAGAATTGGTGAACATTATGTTGGATTTGCAAAAACAAGGCGCCGTAAATATCGATCTTGTTACCCCAGTCATCTGGAGCAGGCAGATCAAAAAAGCAGTTCTGGAAGCCCGAGAACGCGGTTTGATTATCCCGATTGTTTGGAACACAAATGCTTATGAATCCGTCGGTATGCTTCGTGACATGGAAGGAATCGTGGATATTTATTTACCCGATTTTAAATATGGAATAGAAGAAATTGGCTATCGATATTCTGGAGTAAAAAATTATCCCGAGATTGCCGAAAAAGCGATTAGAGAAATGTTGAAACAAGCAGGCCCTCTCTTCACAAAAAAAGGAATCGCTCATAAAGGAATTATTGTTCGCCACATGGTTTTGCCAAATAATATTGAAAATAGTTTCCGAGCATTGGATGTTTTGGCAAAAATTGATAACAGTATGCATATTGGCTTAATGAGCCAGTATTTCCCGTTGTATCACGCTGATCAGTATACCGAAATCAACAGGCCTATTACTTTTGAAGAATGGAAAAAAGTTACCGATTACATGGAAGATCTTGGTTTTGAAAATGGTTGGACTCAAGAACTTGATAGTTCAAGCGTTTATATTCCAGATTTCAACAAAGAAAATCCTTTCACCCCTTAAAAATATTTTGCATGAATAAAAAAGATATGATCAAAGTAGGTGTTATAACGTTAGGTTGTCCAAAAAATACAGCCGACACAGAATCTCTTCTTGCCGAATTGCCAAATTTTTGCGAATTGGCAAACGTAGAGGACTCCGAGATAGTTTTGTTGAACACATGCGCTTTTTTGAAGACAGCTCGCGAAGAAGTTTACGAAAAATTAGACGAATTAAAGAAGAAAAAAGTGGTTTTGGTTGGATGTTTAACGATTCAGTTAGATAAAAACATTTTAGAAAAATACAAACAATTGTATGCAGTTATAAGTGGCAAACATTATGCCGAATTTGCAAAAATAATCAGAGAAGTTTCAGAAGGCAAAAAAGTTTTCGCAGTTTCGACAGAGCCTATTCAATACCTCGACATGCCAGGAAAAACACTGATCACTCCACAAAGTTATGCCTATGTGAAAATTGCGGAAGGTTGTGACAACAAATGCAGTTTTTGCCTTATTCCAAAGCTAAAAGGCAGGTATCGCAGTCGTCCAATGCTTTCGATTTTGAGCGAAGTAAAAGATCTTATTAATCTCGGAGTCAAAGAAATTATTTTAGTTGCTCAGGATTGTGGATACTACGGAATGGATTTATATGGCAAAAAAATGCTCACTGAATTATTGCGAAAAATTTCTGCCATCAATAAAAATTTCTGGGTGCGTATTCTATATATCTATCCGGAAAGAATTGATGACGATTTGTTGAATATTATCGCAAAATCTTCCAGGATTTGTAAGTACCTCGACATCCCTTTGCAGCATGGGGATGCCGAAATACTGAGGAAGATGCGCAGGCCTTTTATCGTCGAGAAAACTGTCGAAAAAATAAAAAAAATCAAAAAATTAATTCCAGAAATGACTTTTCGCACGAGTCTGATAGTCGGATTCCCGGGAGAAACGGAAAAATCTTTCAAAAATCTTTTGAAAT
>CAINDQ010000034.1 GCA_903847465.1 uncultured Candidatus Peregrinibacteria bacterium | reverse complement strand
GTGAATGACAACTGTTGTGGAAACTTTTTTGAAATCATCAGAAGGAAGCTCTTGGATTTTTTCGTACGGGTCGAGGAGGCTTGCTCTATTAAATCCACATCTTCCAAAAAAATGATTCATTGTTTGTTCAATGTGCAACATTTTTTTGTAATGGCAGAGTTGGCTTGCAATAGCGGCTAAGTGGATTGTCTCATCTTGCATTAAACTCGACATTTCCATGGTGGAATTTATCTTTGTCTTGAGGTTTTCGGTTTCGAGAGTAGGGGATTTGTCTTTTATGTAAGCTTTGTAATTGTTGAAATAGAGTGCTTTCATTTGGAGCTCTTTCTTGGTCAGAATTCCCAACACATCGGTCAAAATGGTAGTTGTTTTTTCGAGTGCCGGATCGTGTTTAGCAAAAATTTTACCAATTTGCTTGGCTAGAATGATACTTATCGGGAGAGCTACGACGAGCAGTAAGGACATCTGCTCAACTAAAGTATTTTCGATCATAATTATTTAAGATGATTTTTGCGCCACTTATCAATTTCTTTGTGATTGCCGCCCATTAGAACTTCGGGAACTTTTAATTTTTTGAAAACTGCTGGGCGAGTGTAGTGTGGATATTCTTTTTTTCTATCCAAAGCGAGAGAAAAAGAGTCTTCTTCGTGAGATTCCGATCTGCCCAAAACTCCCTTCAGCAGCCTAGAAACCGAGTCCAAGAGGATCATCGCCGGTAATTCTCCTCCAGTGAGGACATATTCGCCGATAGAAATTTCTTCGTCAACAAGTAAGTCGATGATTCTTTCATCAATGCCTTCGTATCGCCCACAAATCAAGATGACACCTTTTTTGGAATATTTTTTAGCTAGTTTTTCCGCTTTGATTTGAGTAAAGGTTTCGCCACGAGGACTGAAATATATTACGGGGCCTTTGTTTAGCTTTTTAGCGTGCTTTATAGCGTCGTAGAGTGGTTGAGGCGTCATCAACATCCCTGCGCCTCCTCCGAACGGAGAATCGTCTGTTTTGTGGTGTTTGTCCGTAGAGAATTTGCGGATGTCGTGGATGACGATCTTGATGAGCTTCTTTGTGATAGCGCGTTTGATAATGCTTTCGCCAAGATATGAATCAAATGCTTTTGGGAAAATTGTGAGAATATCGAAACGCATAATTATTTTTTAATAAATTTTTTCGCTAGCTTGGTTAATGGTGGGACCAAGAATGCGGTACATGCTAGTGCAAACAAGACTACCCATTCCATGAGAGATAACGACGTGGTCTTGAAGATTCTCTGCATGAAGGGTGCATATACTACCAAAATTTGAGCGGCAAGGGAAATCGCGCAGGCCCAGAGTAATTTTTTGTTGGCGATGATGGTTTTTATACTTGGTTTTTCTGTTTCGCAAACAAAGGCGAAGACTAGTTCAAAAAGCACGATGCCCGTGAATACTAATGTTCTGGCATGGGAAGGAGTGGAGATGGAAAGCAAATCTACTCCTCGAGAGGCGTCTATTCCTAGTCCGTAGAAATAGATGGCGAGATTGCCGATAAGTTTGAGGACAACGGCGATGATGATGAAATGCAAAAATTTGTTAATAATTTTTTCGTTTTTGATGCGTGGTTTGTCATTCATGATTCCTTCTCTAGCTTCGGTTGCGCCCAAGGCGAGGGCTGGAAGGGCATCTGTAGCGATATTGATCCAAAGGATTTGAAGAGCCAAAAGTGGCATAGGATAGCCCATTACAGTAATAATCCCGACGGTCATAATGTCTACGAAATTTACCGCTAGCATGTATTTTATGAAGGAAAGAATGTTTTCGTAAATTCGGCGACCTTCATGAATGGTGTTTACGATTGTAGTGAAGTTGTCGTCTTTGAGGACGATGTCGGCGACTTCTTTGGTGGCTTCGGTACCTTTGATGCCCATGGCGATGCCGACGTCAGCGTGTTTTAAAGCTGGTGCATCGTTTACGCCATCGCCTGTGACGGCGACTACTTCGCCCTGTTTTTTGAGTAAATCCACGATTCTATATTTGTGCTGAGGAGTGGTGCGGGCAAAGATGGATGTAATTGCGATGAGTTTGGTGAGTTCTTTGTCCGATAAGCGGTCGATTTGGTCTCCGGTGACAACGCTGGTTGTGTTTAGGCCGATGGTTTCGCCTACGGATTTTGCTGTGATGGGGTTATCTCCGGTGATCATTTTTACTTGAATGCCTGCGGCTTGAGCCATTTGGATCGAAGCTTTGACAGTTTTTCGAGGTGGATCCATCATGGCGACTAAGCCAATGAACACCAAACCTTTTTCTTCAAATTTGGTTTTGAATGGGGCATATGCTGTGGCAAGAACACGCAGAGATTCTTTCGCATATTTTTCATTGGTTTCTTGAAGTTTTTTTATGTCTGCGGCAGTGAGGATTTTATTCTTCCCATTTATGGAAATGTATTTGCATTTTTTGATGATTTCTTCGAAGGCTCCTTTGGCGAAAATTTCTTTTTTTGTGCCGATTTGATGCAGAGTGCTCATCATTTTTCTCTCTGAGGTGAAAGTGTTTTCATCCAGTTTTTTGTATGTTTTTAGGAAGTTGGCTTTGCGAACCAATACTTTCAAAGCTATTTCAGTTGGATCTCCGACGATGTTTTTGCCGATAAAGGCGCTGTTGCAGTTTTCGCATATCTCCATCATTTTCTCCTCTTCTTTGGATTTTAGTTTGAATTTCTCATCCCATTCATAGCCGATTCCTTCGATTTCTTTTTCTCCAAAATTGGTATTTATTTTCTTCACAGTCATCTCGTTCAGAGTGAGCGTACCTGTTTTATCGGAACAAATTATGGTGGTGGCGCCCAAAGTTTCGATAGCGTTCATTTTTCTAACAATGGCTTTTTTTCGAGCTAAAGCTTGGATTCCAATGGCCAAAGTTAAAGTGACGATGATTGGTAAGCCTTCCGGAATTGCCGAAACTCCGAGCGCAACGGAAGTCATAAACATGTTTAATAGTTCCAGTCCTTTGATGCTTCCGATGATGAAAAGAACTCCTACCAAGGCGATAACAATGAGGCCGAGTTTTTTGCCGAGTTGGTCTAATTGGGTGTCGAGAGGGGAGCGATCTTTGTCTTGTTGAGAGACTAAATTTACGATTTTGCCGAATTCCGTGTTCATTCCGGTGGCAAGTATGCGCGCTTTGGCTTTGCCGGTGACAATGATGGTTCCTTTGAAGAGGCGCCCTTCCTTCTCTTTGTTTGGAAATTTGCTGACGGTGACGCTTTCGCCGGTTAAGATGGATTCGTCTACTCTTAAGGAAAAAGCTTCGAGAATTTCCATGTCTGCGGGAATTTTGGCCCCTTCATAGAGCATCACTATGTCATCTGGAACTAATTGCTGGATGTGAATTTCTTTTTGTTGGCCGTCGCGAATGACTATGGCTGTTTGGACAACCAGTTTTTTCAGGGCTTTTACGGCGTTTTCGGCCTTATATTCTTGCAAAAATCCGATGATGGCGTTGATGATGAGGATGCCAAAAATGGCTAAGCCGTCGACCAATTCGCCTAAAAAGATGGATAAGCCTCCAGCTACGGCGAGGATTGCCACTATAAAGGAGGTGAACTGGGCGAGGAGGATTTTTAGGGCGGTGTATTCTCTTTTTGAAGTAATTTCATTTGGGCCAAACTGAAGCAGTCTTTTTTGTACTTCAGAAGGCGATAAGCCGTTTTGCAAATAGGCTGTTTGAGAAATGGACATAGGGAATGGGGATGAGGGGATACGGGAGGATTGTAGCAAAATCTAGCTACTAGGTTCAATGGGGAAAATCTCTCTGCTCTACGAAAAATATCCTCGCTTAAGGCTGCGGGTATTTTTTTCTTGAGCAGAGTCCTTCGTCACAACAAAGCCTCGCGAAGCTCGCTTCGACTGCGCTTCGGATCGGAAATCTCGCCACTACTAACGTTTTGAGAATTGTGGAGCACGTCTAGCTCTCTTGAGACCAAACTTCTTTCTTTCCTTTGATCTAGGATCACGTGTAAGCATTCCAGCAACCTTGATAGTGTGTTTGTTGAGTGGATCTGCTTCGACTAAGGCGCGGGCTAGTGCATGGCGGATAGCGCCAGCTTGGGAGTTGATACCACCACCTTCAGTCTTTATTGTAATATCGTACTTTGCGTCAGTACCTGTAAGTTTTAGAGGAGATTTCACTAAACCGATCAGAGTTTTTACATTGAAGAACTCGTTGATTGGCTTGTTGTTGATAGAAATAATGCCTGTTCCTTTGTATAGTCTGATAGTAGCAACAGATGTTTTTCTCTTACCTTTTGCGTAAAAATATTTACCACCTGGAGTGGCGTGTTTTGGTTGTTCTTTTGCTTCAACTGTTTTTACTGTTTTTTTAGTTCTTGGCATTGTAATTGATCTGATTAAATTTCTAATTTAGTAGGAGTTTGTGCTGTGTGAGGATGGGTTTCTCCTGCAAACAAATGTAATTTTTTGATTAACTGTGCGCGAAGTTTATTATTTGGAAGCATACCGATAACGGCTAGCTCAATAACTTTCTCCGGTTTCTTTGCTAAGAAATCTCCGGCAGTAATTTCTTTCAAATGGCCAGGGAATCCTGAATGCTTGTAATACATCTTGTCTGCCAATTTATTGCCAGTAAGTTTTACTTTAGAGCAATTGATGACGATGACAAAGTCTCCACAATCTAAATGTGGATCAAAAATTGGTTTGTTCTTGCCGCGTAGGGCAACTGCTACGGCTGTAGCTACTTTACCTAGAATTTGGTCTTTCGCGTCTACAATAAACCATTTTCTTTCGATTTTACCTGCTTGTGGAGTGTAAGTTTTCATAATATGTTTATACTAGTTCAATTTGTACTACTGGGGCATTGTCGCCGGCTCTGTAGCCTAGCTTTGTGATTCTGGTGAATCCAGAAGTGCGGTCTTTGTATTTCTCTAACAATACTTCAAAAATTTTCTTTGAGCTGTTTGTATGTGTCAAAACTTTTTCGATTTCACGGATGGCTTCTCTCTTTGCTTCCGGAGTTGTGCCTCTTTTTGCAATAGTGATCAGTCTTTCTACGAATGGCTGAACTGCTTTTGCTTTAGCGGCTGTAGTCTTGATTGATTCATAAATGATGATGGACATTGCCAAGTTTTTAACTAAGGCAGTGTTGTAGCCAACACCATGCTTGATCTTAATTTTGCTTACTCTGTGTCTCATGATTAATTATTTTTAGGGGCGCTTATATTAGCGATAATATTAGTCTTCTGCAAGGGAAAGTCCTTTTTTGTTCAAAGCGGCTTTTACTTCAGTTAAAGCCTTCTTTCCAAAGCCTCTTAAATTGGAAAGTTTGCTCTCTGTACATTTTGATAATTGTTCGATTGAACCAATGCCTCCGTTGATCAAAGCATTCAAAGTTCTTGGAGAGAATCCGAGAATTTCGATTGGAGTGTATGATTCTTGAACAGGTTTGCTTGCCTCTTCTTGTTTTTCTTTCTCAAGAATAGACTTGATATCTGACATGTACTGAGCTTCAACCATGATGTTCTCTGTGTTGAATAGGTTGAAATATGATTGAAGTACGTTTGAAGAGAACTTTAGAGCGTCTTCTGCTGAAATTGCACCGTTTGTCTTGATTTCGAGAGTAAGCTTGTCCAAATTGGTCATTTGGCCGACACGAGTTGCCTCTACGTCGTAGCGAACTTTCTTCACAGGTGAATAGATAGCATCTAGAACGATCATGTGAGAATCTGTTTCTTCTCTCTGTTTTACTGGAGCTGGTACGTAACCAACGCCTTTTTCTACTCTCATTTCCATCTTTAGTCTTGTGCCTTTTTCTACTGTAGCGATGTGTAAATCTTTGTTCAAAATTTCAACATCAGCTGGGCAAACGATATCTTTTGCATAAATTTCTCCGCCTTTTGTTGGAGAAATATCAAGAGTGATAACAGATGGTTCTGCTGTAGATTTCTTTAGATCTAGAAGTTTTAGGTTCAAAGTGATATCTAAAACGCTTTCTTTTACGCCTTTGACGGTGGAATACTCGTGGCTAATACCTTCGATTTTCACTCCTGTGACGCATGCGCCTGGTAATGAAGAAAGAAGTATTCTGCGTAAAGCGTTGCCTAGAGTAACACCATATCCTGTAGGAAGCGGACTGACTGTGAAGATAACATGGCTGTTATCCAGCTTGTCCGTTTTGATCTTGGGAATCCCAATTTCTTCTTGGATTTGATGCATATTGTAAAAGGGTTTAAGGGGTTCTTTTTATATAAAAATTTTTTATTTAGAATACAACTCAACGATCATTTGAGCTTCAACACCTTGTTGTAGATCGCTCTTGTCTGGTAGAGAAATCATTTCAAAAGAAGGCGTCTTAAGGTCAACCTTAAGCCACTTTGGAGATGAATCTTTATTCTTTGATAAGTCTGTAAATAGAACAGACTTCTTAGCTTTATCTGTAGGTTCTACAACTGATCCAATCTTTAACATATAAGATGGAGTCTTTACTCTTCTGCCGTTTACTTTAAGTAATCCATGAGCAACTATTTCACGAGCTTGTGCTCTAGAAGCGGCAAGTCCAGCGCGATAAACTGCGTTATCAATACGTAATTCAAGCATTTGCAAGAAAACGTCACCTGTAATACCAGGTTTTGTCTCAGCAACTTTGTAATAATTGCGGAATTGTTTTTCGCCAAGTCCGAAAATTCTCTTTGCCTTTTGTTTCTCACGTAATTGTTTTGAATATTCAGATTTTTGTCCGAATGATCCTTTCATTCCGTGTTGGCCAGGAGCGTAATTCTTTCTTGTTAGAGCGCATTTTGGAGATTCACAACGAGCGCCTTTCAAAAAAAGTTTTTCACCCTCGCGTCTACATAATTTACATACTGATCCTAAGTAACGTCCCATATATTATTTTAAGATTATACTCTACGAGCTTTTTTCTTGCGGCAACCATTGTGTGGTTGAGGTGTCACGTCATTGATAGAAATAAGATCAAGACCACTTGCTACCAAACCACGAATGGCTTGTTCACGGCCTGAACCTACACCTTTAACATAAACATGTACCTTTTGTAATCCGTATACCTTAGCTTTTTCTACAGCCTTTTCAGCTGCAACCTGAGCGGCATATGGAGTAGCTTTTCTTGTGCCTTTAAATCCGGAAGCTCCGGCCGAAGCCCAAGAGATAACGTCTCCATTTGGTTCAGTCAAACTAATAAGTGTATTGTTGTAAGATGCTTGAATGTACGCACATCCAGTCAAAACGCTCTTTCTTTTTGATTTCACCTTCTTCTCTTTTTTGCCTGAATCTTTTTGACCCTTTGCTGCTTCGGTCTTTTTCTCAGGTTTAGTATTTTTTTCTGCCATTATAGTAAAATTAACTTAATTACTTAGTTGTTACCTTCTTGTTTGCTACTGTCTTTTTCTTGCCCTTTCTTGTGCGGCAATTCTTCCTGGTTCTTTGTCCTCTGACAGGAAGACCTCTCTTGTGACGATATCCTCTATATGAACCAATTTCTTGTAAACGTTTGATATCCATGGTCACTTTTCTTCTCAAGTCACCTTCGATATTTAGCTTGCTGATAATTTCACGCAAAGCTGTTTGTTCGTTCTCAGTAAGATCTTTTACTTTTGTGTTTACGTCGATATTAGCTTCTTTAAGGATGGAGACACTTAATTGTCTGCCGATTCCAAAGATAGCAACTAGACCGACTTCGATTCTTTTCTCATTTGGTAGATTGACTCCAGCGATACGAACCATATTTTAAATCAGATTAAATTCTAGGTAGTCAGCATTCTGGGGGGAGAATACTGACTACTCAAAACTTAATTAGCCTTGTCTTTGCTTGTGTTTCTTTGTTTTGCAAATAACACGAACAACTCCTTTTCTGCGGATTATCTGACATTTTTGGCAAATCTTTTTGACTGATGGTCTAACTTTCATTTTTAGTGTGTCTATAAGTTATTCGGCCCTTTGATAAGTCGTACATGCTTAGTTCGACAGTAACTCCGTCTCCAGGCAAGATCTTGATATAATTCATACGCATTTTGCCTGCGAGGTGAGCTGTAATAATTCTTTTGTCTTCCAATTCTACCTTAAACTCCGTGTTTGGTAGTGGTTCTAAAACGATGCCCTTGATTTCGATTGTCTCTTCTTTCCCCATTAAGACGCCGTTTTTTTAGTTATTTTAGTCCAAAAAAGCGGTTGGATTTTACATTACCTAAATATCTTATGCAAGCCATTTTGCAGAACGACTTGACGAGGCTCTCAAATTGTGAGGATTTCGCATCCATCCTCGGTGATAAGAATCGTGTTTTCGGCTTGTACTGCACAAGAATGGTCGTCCGTGATGAGAGTCCACTTGTCGGATAGCTCGATCATTTCTCTGGTTCCGGCGGAAAAAATTGGTTCAATTGCCAAAGTCATACCTACTTTCAGAAGAGGTCCTGGCTTGCCATCATAGTAATTCAAAACGATAGGGTCTTCGTGTAATGATCTTCCTACGCCATGTCCGGTTAAGTCGCTGATAACCTTAAAGCCTTCTTTTGTGATTACGTCCTCGATTGTGCGGCTTATCACTCCAAGATGGATATTTGGTTTGATGGCGTCTATGGCTTTAGAAAGGGCCTTATTTGCGGTGTTGATTAGTCTTTGCTTCTCTTTGGATATAACGCCTATGCCGATAGATCTGGCTGCGTCAGTGATCATTCCTTTGTAAGTGACGCCACAATCTATGGTTAATAAATCTCCTTCTTTTAAGATGCGATTTTTGTTTGGAATGCCGTGGACGATTTCTTCGTTGATGGAGGTGCAGAGGGTTGCTGGAAAGCCGCTGTATCCTTTGAAGGAAGGTTGAGCATCGTGATCTATGATGAATTTTTCAGCGAATTCATCGAGTTCGAAAGTGGACATTCCGGCTTTCGCAAGTTTGCAGACTTGTTCCAAAACTTCAGCTAAAATTTTCCCGCTTTTACGCATCAATTCAATTTCTGCCTGTGTTTTTATAATGATTGGCATTGTTGTGTGTTTGGAGTTTTAAGCTTACGCTAGTTTCATCACTGGATCCAATTTTTTGAATGCTTCCAGTTGGACTTCTTCGATTGTAGGTTCGCCATTGATTCGAACAAAATCATCTTGGTATAAATTGATTGCTGGAACAGTTTCTGTTTCGTAAGCATCTAAGCGAGTTTTGATTGCGGTTTCATTGTCGTCTGCGCGAGTGATTAATTCTCCGCCACATTTTTCACAAGTAGCGTTTGTGTAGAATACTGGATAGACGGCTTTGCATGTTTTGCAAATTCTTCTGGTGGTCAAACGGGCGAGCGCAGTTTCTTTTTTGATATCGAGAAGAACGCCTTTGTAAATGCGATTATGCTTTGCTAGAAGCGCATTAAGGAGATTAGCTTGTTCTACCTTGCGAGGGATTCCATCAAATAAAATGTCCGTATTTACGTCTAAATTCTTCATAAAATTTTCCACGATTTCCATAACAACATCATCAGAAACCAAATGACCAGCTTCGATAATTGATTTTATTTTCTTTCCTAATTCAGAATCTTCTT